>CAIVYV010000299.1 GCA_903910215.1 uncultured Pseudomonadota bacterium | reverse complement strand
CCCACGGTACAGCCGAGGTCGAGCACCCGTTTTACGTTCAAATCCGGCATCGTCGCAGCGACATATCGCGAGATTGATCTACCGATATCGCCAAGATCCGGTCCGAAGAGTCCAAATGTCGAGATGCGTAATCGTTGGTCGTAGACGAGCCCCATCGTGGCATCGTCCAACTCATACTCAGTGTGGTAGCTGCCGGGCATCAGGTGAATATCGATTGCCGACACCGAGCGAGGGATCTCGAGTGTGGAATCCAACTTCAGGCTGCCGGGTCGTTTGCCGCGCGCGAGGTGACGCACTCGCTCGTTGATTTTGGTGGCGGCTCGTTCGATGCTCGGTTGCACCGTTTGATAGAGAAGGTCCTGCGAGGTCGTTCGAAGCGCAGAGTAAAACCGAAACGAATCGCGCCCTCGCATGGCAGCGTGGATATCGCGCGAGGAGGGCTTGTCATCGAGCGTTGCCTCGACGTGATCACGATAGTCGCGTTTGATCCAATCGGCGCCTTGATCGAGAACGCAACGGCGTAAATCTCGTACGAAAGCGGCTCGAGCGCGATCGTCGCGGCGCGTTGCAATCTGCAGGTCTGCCAGAGGTGACGGTGTACGTTGGTTCACACTCGTAATGTAGCAATCGCCGGGCGTGAACTCCTACTCCCGCCGCAAACCTGAATCGACCGGTGAGCGGACGAAAACGGCGTCGGATAGTCTGTAGTGTGCAAGAGAGTGCGCCCCCAAGTGTCACTTCGACGCAACACTCTGGAAACCGTTACGGGGTTCCGTTAGCGTACGGGGGTCGCGCCCACGTCGGGTGCGCCAATAGGGGAGACAGGAATGATCGTTTTCAAGAAGGGAATGACCTCGTTGGTCGCGGGTCTCGCGATCGCGAGTGCAGCCGGGACGGCTACTGCGGCACCCGATCCGCAAGACTCGCAAGCATCGGGTAGCCTGCTGGATGAGATCGTCGTCACGGCGCAACGTCGCGAAGAGCGCGTGCAAGATGTGCCGATCGCCATCTCTGCGTTCTCTGCCGATCAGCTCGAGAAGCTGAACGTCACCGAGACCCTCGACATGGTCAAGTTGATTCCGAACCTGCTCGGCTTCAACAACACTGGCCTTGGCACCGCTAACGGTTACTACCTGCGCGGTATCGGCAACACCGAATCCATCGCGACCTTTGATCCGCCCGTCGGCACCTATGTCGACGACGTGTTCTTGAGCCGCCAGAACGCCAACAACCTTGGCTTGTTCGATGTGGAGCGCATCGAAGTGCTGCGTGGTCCGCAGGGCACGCTGTTCGGCCGCAACACCACCGGTGGTGCGATGAACGTCATCTTGCGCGCCCCGGGCGAAGAGATGGGCGGTTACGTCGAAGCGGGCTTCGGCGAGTACAACCAGCGCAGCTTCCGCGGCACGATCGATCTGCCGGTGTCGGACACGGTGTTGACCAAACTCTCGGTCTACTCGATCAAGGACGATGGTTACGTGTCGAACCCGATCACGGGCGAGGACGATATCAACGCGACCGACACCATGGGCGTGCGTGGATCCATGCGCGTGCTCGTCTCTGACGCAGTGACCTGGGATCTCGCAGCCCAGTACTCGCAAGACAAGGGCCTCAACATCCTCAACTTCGCCCGCGGCTCGGGCTCGGCCTATCGCGGTGGCGTGGTGGCGAACGGTCTCGTGTCGATTCCGGCGGGTGGCCCGCAGGTCGCTCTCGTGCCGCAGCGCGCCGGTCTGCCGCCGACCTCATCGGGTGCGCAGAGCGTCGAAGCGCGTTGCCTCGGCACGGTCACGAGCGATCGCTTCACCTGCACGGGTTTGCGTCAGACAGGTACGCCGCTCGCGAATCTGATCACGGGTGACAAGCGCTTTTACAACCTCGGTAACGACGTTGAAAGCACGATGATCACCTCGAACATCAAGTGGCAGTCGTCGGTGGGTGAGTTCAGCTTCATCACCGGTTACGTCGACATGTCGCAGAAGTTCGCGATCGACTTCTTCAACGGCACCGGTGTGAAGACCGCGACCGGTGGTACGCAGCCGACCAACCCGGTCGGTGGCTTCGTCATCGCTAACGATGGTGAGCACAAGCAGTTCAGCCAGGAAATCAAGCTGACGGGTGAGATCGGCGAGGGCACTCGCTACGTCGCCGGTATGTACTTCTTCGACGAGAAGAACGTCACCGACTACGCGGATCTCTTCAGCCTCTCGCCGACGCTGACGCTGGTGCTCGAGGATCGCATCCTCAACAACCGCGCCGACGCGATGGCGATCTACACGCAGTGGGACTTTACGCCGTTCGAGAAGGCAACTCTGACCTTGGGTGGTCGTTATACCGACGAGACCAAGAAGATTGCTTTCACGGCGAATGCGGCGCCTGGCATCGCGGCTGCACCGACAGCTGCCACGCGTGTGAACACGGCGAACTTGATCGCTGCTGGCATTCCCTTGGAGTTGAGCACGGCGCTCTTCACGCCGCGTATCGCCTTCAAGTACGACGTGAGCGACGACATGAACGTGTTCGCTTCGGCTACTCGCGGCTTCAAGTCGGGTGGTTGGAACGCTCGCGGCACGGCGCCGGTTGCGAACCAGCCGTTCGCTCCTGAGACCGTGTGGTCTTACGAGTTCGGTCTGCGTTCCGAGTGGCTCGATCGCACGCTGCGCTTGAACCTGACGGGATTCATCCTGGACGTCGAAGACCTGCAGACGCCGGCGGGCTTCGTAGCCCCGAACGGTGCCATCTCCTTCATCACCCGCAATTTTGCGGGCATGAAGAACAGTGGCGTCGAAGCGGAGCTCATCTACGCGCCGACGGAAAATCTGAACTTGTTCCTCTTTGCGGGTTCGCAGGATGCCAAGTATCAGGACGTGGCGCCGTCGATTCTGACGCAACAGGTGTCGTGTAAGGCGGCTATCGCCGGCACCGGTGGTCGTGCGGGTGACTGCAACAACGGCATCATCAACCCCTCGGGCGAGATTCCGGAACCTGTGCGTGCACCGGATACGCTGGCCTTGGGTGCGAGCTACAGCCTCAACATCGGTGAGAACCTGCGTCTGACGCCGAACGTGCTGTGGGCCTACACGGGTGACAACAACGTCGCCACGAACGGCGCCCCGGCAGGTCTCGTCGAAGCCTACGACACACTCGATGCGGGTATCACGCTCGAGAATGACGCGGGTGGCTGGCGCATCCAGGCGAACTGCCGCAACTGCACTGACGAAGTGCAGGTCGTGTCGGTGTTGTCGGATCTCGCTTACATCCAGGCTCCGCGCAGCTGGAACGTGACCTTCAAGTACGACTTCGGCGCTCGCCGTCGCTGATCGTTACTTCGATCTGATCGATCGACGAAACCGGGGTGGCCTAGCCACCCCGGTTTTTTTATGCGCGTTACTTCGTCGCTCGCGCCGCAACCGCTTCAATTTCGATTCGTGCCTCGGGTACCGCGAGTGCCTTGACGTACACGAGCGTGCCTGCCTGCTTTCCGTTCGGATTGTATTTGCGGCCAGCTCGGATCACGGCTGGCAGATCACCGGCATCGGTCAGATAGACCGTGGTTTTGACGAGATCCTGCATCGTCATCCCCGCATCCGCGAGGGATTTGGCGATTCGCTCGTAGACGATCTCCGCCTGTGCATCTCCGTCAGCGGGTGTTTTGCCGTCGGCACCCGTGGCGGTCTGACCGCTGATGTACAAAATTCTCGACCCCGGCAGGATCTCGACCGTCCGGTGTGTATAGCCGCCGCTCGGATTGCGGATGAGGTTGGTAGACGCCGCGTTTGAATCGGGCGACTGCGCAAGTCCTGCGGTGCTCACGACCAGGCAGGCGACCGTGCAGATATGGCTCAACGAAATCCCGTGCATTTCGATTCTCCGTGTTGTCGTCCTTTGTTAGCATCGCACGCATGAACGAAATTTTTCTATTTTTAGGTGGGGTCATCGCGCTTGTTCTCGGTGCCGAGTCGCTGGTCCGCGGTGCTTCCAAGCTGTCGCTGTCGTTTGGCATCTCGCCGTTGGTGGTGGGCTTGACCGTTGTCGCTTTCGGCACCAGCGCCCCGGAAACAACGGTGTCGGTCTCGGCGGTGCTATCTGGGCAAACGGACATCGCGGTGGGCAATGTGATCGGCAGCAATATTTTCAACATTTTGGGCTGCGTCGGCGCTGCCGGCATTGCCTCGGGTGCTGCGGGTCTATCGATCGGTGCTGCCGTGGTCAGTTTCGACATCTGGGTGATGTTGGCTGTGGCGTTTGCGTGTTTGCCCATCTTCGTCAGCGGTCGCGAGATCGAGCGATGGGAGGGCGGGTTGTTCCTGCTCTATTACTTCATCTACGTTGCGTACCTCATCCTCGCTGCGCAACAACACGATCAACTGCAAGCCTTCTCGTCAGTGATGCTGTCGTTCGTGGTGCCAATTACCATCGTGACTTTGGTGGTATCGATGATTCGGCGGCCTGCGGCCGGTAGTTGAGCGTGAGTGGCAGTAGCGTTGAAGTCGCGACTCGCTGGTCGTGGCGTGATCGCGGCGTGCTGCTGCTTTTGTCGCTGGCAATCCTGTTCGACGGGATGGATAACCAAGTCTTGGGGTTGGTTGCTCCGGCGATTCTGGCGGAATGGCAGTTAGATAAGAGCACGTTTGCGCCGGTTCTCGCCGTCGGTCAGTTCGGCATGATGATCGGTACGCTACTCGGTGGCTTATGGGGTGATCGAGTCGGACGGAAGCAGGTGCTGCTTTGCTGTGTCTTCCTGTTCGGCGCTGCGACGTTGGCGATGTCCTTTGTGGGCACTGTCGAATCGTTGTTCTTGCTGCGAGTAGTGGCCGGTATCGGTATGGGTGGCGCGCTACCCAATGCAGCGGCACTCGCAGCGGAATGCACACCGCCACGCTATCGTGTCGTCGCCGTCACTGCCACGATCGTCTGCATTCCGCTGGGTGGCGTCGTCGGTGGTGCGCTGGCGGCGGAGATTTTGCCTGCCCAGGGTTGGCGGGCGATGATGCAGTGGGCGGGTGTCTTGCCGTTGGTATTGCTGCTGGTTCTGTGGCGTGGTCTGCCTAACGATCTCCCCCGTGATGCGCTGTCGGCAGCGGTATCCGGTGAGCCGATCAGCCAAATTCGTGCATTGCTGAGCCCCGATCGACGACGCGATACTTTGGCGCTGTGGTGTGCCTTTGGTTTTTGCTTGATGGCGATTTATGCCAGCTTCAGTTGGCTTCCCACCATGTTAGTCGAGGCGGGGCGCGATATTGCCGAGGCCAGTCGAGGTTTGATGTATTTCAATCTCGGCGGCGTGATCACCGCATTGTTGGCGGCCGGTTTGATGACTCGTTATGGTTCGCGTACACCCTTGGCGCTGATGGCAGTGCTTGCAGCGGCCGTAAGCGTGGTTTTTTTGCTCGGCGACTTTGATGGCGCGTCGACTGAGTTGGTACTGGTGTTGCTGGCATTGCTCGGTGGATGTATCAACGGGGTGCAGACCACACTGTATGCATTGGCTGCGCATCTCTATCCGGCGCCGATTCGGGCAACCGGCATCGGAGCGGCTTCCAGTATCGGTCGGTTGGGTGGAGTCTCCAGCGCGTTTTTCGGAGCCGCGCTGCTGACAGCGTTCGGTGGCGCCGGGTTTTTCGTGCTGTTGTTCGTGGCGATGTGCGTGACGCTACTGGCGTT
>CAIVYV010000298.1 GCA_903910215.1 uncultured Pseudomonadota bacterium | reverse complement strand
GCCATGGCCCTACCCGGCGTCGCCGGTATGTTCCTACGTCGCGGCTTCACGCATGGTGTCGCCAGTGGTGAGCCGTCGCCGAACTCGGTGCTGCTTTGGACCCGTTACGTCGGCGATGCCGACGTCAAGTTGCGTGCGGAAGTTGCTAGCGATGCGCTGTTCCAAAAGCTCGTTGCCGGAGCTGAAGTCGTCGCCGCGCCTGATCGCGACTACACAGCGAAAGTCGTTGTCAAAGGTCTCGCCGCGGGACGCTGGTACTACTATCGATTCGTCGCGCCGGATGGCACCCGAAGCGTCGTCGGTCGTACGCGCACCCTGCCGACAGGAGCGATCGACAAGTTCGGCATCGGTTTGTTCTCATGCGCGAATCTGCCTTTCGGCTGGTTCAACGCGTATGCGCATGCTTGCGAACGCGACGATCTCGATCTCATCGTGCATGTCGGCGATTATCTGTACGAGTATGCGATCGGCACTTACCCTTCGGTTGGCGAGACGCTGGCAGGCCGTGTGATCGAGCCAGCGCACGAGATGGTCACGCTCGCTGACTATCGCTTGCGCTACGCCTCGTATCGCCTCGATCCGGATCTGCAGAAGCTGCACCAAAGCTACCCGATGATCCCGCAATGGGATGATCACGAGTTGACCAACGATGCCTGGGTCGGTGGCGCGGAGAATCATCAGGCCGACAAGGAAGGCGATTGGGAAACGCGTAAGGCGATTGCCGAGCGTGTCTATCGTGAGTGGATGCCGGTATCCGACGATCGATTCGGCAGCTATCAGATCGGCGATCTGGCGACGCTCTACAAGCTCGAGACCCGTATCAGCGGTCGTAGCGCACCACCAAATATCGAAGCAGCACTCAAAGATCAGCCCGATATCGCCAAGGCACTGATCGAATTCCGAGACGGCGTTCTGCGCGACCCTGCGCGGACGCTGCTCGGCCTGCAGCAAGAATCCTGGCTTAAGGAAAACCTGCGGAAGTCCACGCAATCAAAGACGCGCTGGCAGATCATTTCTCAGCAAATCGTGATGGGAGAGATCGTCGCGCCGCAGCAAGTGGGTCAATGGCTGCCGGAAGACGCGCCGGAATTCCTGAAGCGTCGTATGGCAGCGGGCCTCGTCGCCGCCAAGCTAGGCTTGCCCTACAACTTCGATAGTTGGGGCGGCTTCCCGGCGGCGCGAACGCGCCTGCTGCAAGACTCGCTCGATGCAGGCGCGAACCCGATCGTACTCGCAGGCGATAGCCATAATGCGTGGGCCCAGAATTTGGCCGTCGGTAACGCAGCGGCCGGTGTCGAGTTCGCCACGCACTCGGTGACCTCACCCGGATTCGAGAGCTATCTGCGACGCGGCGCACCGACCGACGTCGCCGCTGCACTGCGGGCAACCAACCCGAACCTCGCGTTCAGTAACACGCACCAACGGGGTTACACCAGCATTCTGCTGGGACGCAACGAAGCCGTCGGCCAATTCCATTTCATGAAGACGATCCGCGAACGTACGACAGACCTTGCAGAGACGCGGAGTCTGCGAGTTCGTCACGGCGAGCGGCGTTTGATCGAAGGCTGATCACGCCAAAGTAAAAGGTTCGAGCCTGATTCAGTCAAACCTACCCGGCTCGAACCTTTAGGTATCATGCTCGGCATGGATGCCCAGCTCATTACCACCCTTCTCATCGCGCTCGTTATCTCTGCTACCGGCCTGCAGCTGTGGCTAACGCAACGGCAGATCCGGCATGTTCAACTGAATCGTCCTGCGGTTCCGAGCGCGTTCAGCAGCTCGATCTCGCTCGAGTCCCATCAGAAGGCAGCGGACTATACGGTCGCACGTCAACGCTTCAGCGTAGTACATGTCGTCTTGTCGATCGTGATGCTTTTTGGCTGGACGCTGCTCGGTGGTCTCGAGACACTCAATCTCGCTTTGCAACCGTTCGGTATCGCACTGGGCGGACTCGGCTATCAGGTTGCACTCATCTTCGCGTTTTCTTTGATTGGCGGTCTCGTTGAACTTCCGCTCGACTGGTACAGCCACTTCCGTATCGAGCAGCGGTTCGGTTTCAATCGCATGTCACTCGGACTATGGCTTACCGACTTGATCAAAAACTTCTTCGTCAGCTCGCTGATCGGCCTGCCGTTGATCGCGATGGTCCTGTGGTTGATGGGTGCCGCAGGCGCCACTTGGTGGCTGTGGGCCTGGGGCGCATGGGTGATCTTCAACCTGCTGTTGATGATGATCTACCCGATCTGGATCGCCCCCCTATTCAACAAGTTCCAGCCACTGGAAGACGAAACGCTGAAAGAGCGCGTGCAGGCCCTGATGCAGCGCTGCGGATTCGCAGCCGAAGGCCTTTTCGTGATGGACGGCAGCAAGCGTTCCGCCGAATCGAACGCCTACTTCACGGGGCTCGGTAAGGCCAAGCG
>CAIVYV010000297.1 GCA_903910215.1 uncultured Pseudomonadota bacterium | reverse complement strand
GAATTGGTAGGCGCGAGTGGGATCGAACCACCGACCACCACCATGTCAAGGTGGTGCTCTACCACTGAGCTACGCGCCTGCGGAAAGGTCGCGAAAGATACCCTAGGCACCGATCAGCGGCAACCGCCGCACGGGTTTACCGGTCAAAACCGCCACCGCATTGGCCAAGGCCGGGGCCAACGGAGGCACCCCAGGCTCGCCGACGCCGCCCGGCGGACGGTTCGAGGGTTGGATATGGGTCTCAATGATCGGGGTCTCAGCGAGCCTCAGAACACGGTAACGGTCGAAATTGCCCTCCTCGACCCGACCCTCGTTGAAGTGGATCTGGCCGTAGAGCGCCGCCGAGAGCGCATAAATGACGGCACTCTCCATTTGCTGCTCGATCAGGTTGGGATTGATCGCAACGCCACAATCGACGGCCACCACCACCCGATGCACGCGAGGCTCGCCCTCCGGGCTCAAGGAAGCCTCGACGACCTCGGCCACGATTGAACCGAAGGACTGGTTGAGTGCAATACCTCGAGCGATCGGCGCGCCATCGGCGGCACAGCCTGGCCGGGTATCCCAGCGCGCCTTCTCGGCCGCGAGTTTCAGCACCGCAAGGTGCCGTGGATGTTCACGCAAATGCCGAGCGCGAAACTCGACCGGATCGACGAGCGCCATTCGTGCAAGCTCATCGACGAAGGTTTCGGTGAAGAAGGCCTGCTGCGAATGGCCGACCGAACGCCAGTAACCCACCGGCACCGGTAACTCGACGGCCCGATGCGTTACGCGATGATTCGCAAACTCATAGGGCTGATCGAAAGCGCCCTCCGCCGTCGTCTTGTCGGGACCGGCTGCCGGCAACCCAAACACGCGCTCGAAAGACTGTTTCACGATGGACTGGCCACTCGAGTGGGCTGCAAACGCAACGACCTGACCTGCGTCATCGAGACGGGCACGCAGTCTCGCCCTTGCTGCTGGGCGGAAAAAGTCATTGCGGGTGTCGTCTTCGCGACGCCATGACACCTGCACGAGTCGCCCCGGCACTACTTTGGCGATCGCCGCGGCTTGCGCGATGAAATCAGCTTCAAGACGCCGACCGAAAGCACCGCCGAGATACAGACTCTCGAGCGCCACTTGCTCGGCATCGAGCTCGAATACTTTGGCGGCGGCCGAACGAGCGACATCCGGAATCTGCACGCCCGCCCAGACCGTCGCTCGATCGGTCTCGAATTTGACCGCACAAGCGAGCGGCTCCATCGCCGCATGCGCGAGGAACGGCACGGCATACTCAGCGGTGAGTGAGCGAGTGGCATCGCTACGTTCAGGCAGCTCGAACACGGCATCGACGTCGCCCACGTCTCGGTAACGATGCGCCGCTGAAGGGTCTTCAATCGCGCTTTGCAACTCGCGCTCGAGATCGGCATCGGAGAACGTGCCCGCCTCTCCAGCCACCCATTGCGCAACCAACTGGCCGAGCGCCCGCTCGGCTTGCCAGCGACTGCTCGCGAGTACGGCCAAACCGGGTGGGCCACCCGCGAGCGCGGGCACCGAGACGACCTCAACGACTCCGGGTAACTTGCGCAACGCCTCCGCGTTGGAGACGGCCACACGCCCCTCGCGATACGGCGACCAATCGACCAGCGCGAACAGCATGTCGGGCTCTTGAACATCGAGCGCGAAGCGCGCCTTACCCGTCACCTTAGCTCGCACTTCCTCGGGCAAGCGCGGCCGCGATCGACCGATGATCCGGCGTTCGGCAGCCTCCTTGACTCGCCACTCCGTTGCCGGCTTGAGTTCGCTTCCATAGCGCGCGACGAGCTCGCCGTAGCGAACACGTCGACCGTCAGGCGCAATGACGACGCCATCGTCGATACGGCATCCGTCTGCATCCGGAAGTTCCCAGGCGCGCACCGCTGCCGCAAGCAAAGTCGCTCGCGTCATGGCACCGGCTTCACGTAGTGGATCCCACAAATCTTTGATGCTGGTGGAACCGCCAGTAACCATCACACCAATGCGTCTGACCGCTTTGGTGGTCAACCACTCAACCTGATGTTTGATCAGCCCGTCATCGTCAGGGTGAAACGGCAAGCCATCGGTGGCTACCGCAATGTTGTTGTAGACCGAGTGGATCGGCGCAGCCTCGATGCGGATGCGCTCGAGATTCACATCGAGCTCGTCAGCCAACAGCATCGCAAGACCGGTATGGGTGCCCTGACCCATCTCGCAGCGCGGCATCCACAATCGGACGCTGTCATCGGCACCGATGCGCACCCACGCATTGGGCTCGAGCAGATCGTCGCTCGATGACTCATCGCCACGGCGCATTCGCGATGCGGGAGGCAATGCACCCCACCCAACCACGAGCGCGGACACCGCACCAAGCCCCCACCACAGAACGGTACGTCGTTTCATATAGATCAACTCGCCTTGACGGCGGGTAAGCCGAGGCCCGCGCGTTTGAGCCGCTCGATTTCGTCACGTAATCGAGCCGCTTCTTCGAACTCGAGATTGCGCGCAGCTTTGAACATCTCGGTCTCCAACTGCTTCATGCGACGCAGTGCCTGCTCCGGTCGCAAGTCGACCGCTGCATCGGATGGTTGATTGCGCCCCGCCGCCCCTCGACCCATCGGGCCGCGCGCCGCTGAAGCACCGCCCTTGCCGGTGCCGCGCCCACTCAAGGCCGCTGCGAAACCTTCCTCGCGTGCGCCTTCCATGACATCGAGCACGCGCTTGACGATACCCTGCGGCACGATGCCATGCTGCTCGTTGAACTCGAGCTGCTTGCGGCGACGTCGCGCCGTCTCATTGAGCGCGCGCTGCATCGAGCCTGTGATCTTATCGGCATAGAGAATGGCGCGACCGTTCAAGTTACGCGCAGCTCGACCGATGGTTTGGATCAATGAATTCTCAGAACGCAGGAAACCTTCCTTGTCGGCATCGAGAATCGCCACGAGCGCAACCTCGGGCATGTCGAGCCCCTCGCGCAGCAGGTTGATGCCCACGAGCACATCGAACACCCCAAGCCGCAGATCGCGAATGATCTCGCTGCGCTCAACGGTCTCGATGTCCGAGTGCAGATAGCGAACTTTGACGCCGTGTTCTTCGAGATACTCGGTCAGATCTTCGGACATGCGCTTGGTGAGCGTCGTGATCAACACGCGCTCGCCGCAAGAGACGCACTGCTGGATTTCGGAGAGTACGTCATCGACCTGGGTGCGCACCGGTCGAACCTCGACCTCAGGATCGAGCAACCCGGTCGGACGCACGACTTGTTCGACCGTTTGCGACGCATGGCGCGCTTCGTAGTCACCGGGTGTGGCCGATACAAAGATCATCTGCGGCGAAATCCGCTCCCACTCCTCGAATTTGAGTGGTCGATTATCGAGCGCCGATGGCAAG
>CAIVYV010000296.1 GCA_903910215.1 uncultured Pseudomonadota bacterium | reverse complement strand
GCCGCCATCATCGCCGCCGCGATGCTCATTAACCTATTGGCAGCAGCCGCCGTCGGCGTTCTCGTGCCACTCGCGCTGCGTCGACTGGATATCGACCCCGCGCTATCAGCGGGCGTCATCCTCACGACTTTCACTGACTGCATCGGCTTTGCAACACTGCTCGGCCTCGGCGCGCTGTTCCTGACCTGACCGGAGCAACGGCCACACACGGCCAGATGCCAACTCAGCCCGCAGCGACCAGTCGTCCCGTTTGATAGTCGCGCACGGCCTGCTCGATTTCTTCGCGGGTGTTCATCACGAAGGGACCGTGCTGCACGACGGGTTCACCGAGTGGCTTGGCCGACAGCAACAGAAAACGACCACCGTCTCGACCGGCCTTGACCTGCAGTCGCTCACCCTCGCCCAGAATGCCGCCCTGACGCGCACGCAGCGAAGTGGCGGTTGCACCAACCTCCAGCGCGCCTTCGAAGACGTAGAGATAAGTGTGATGGCCGAGTGGTAACGCCTCGTCGAAAACGGCCCCGGCGGGCAAGGTGACATCCCAAAACTCCGGTGCCGTGCTCATGCCGATGATAGGACCATCGAGGATCACGTCCCCACGCTGCCACCGACCCGCAATCACTTTGATGCGGAATCCGTCTAGCGTCTCGTGGACGGGAATCTCGCTCGCCTCGAGATCACGATACTCGGCGGGGCGCATCTTTTCTTTGGCTGGCAGATTGATCCACAGCTGGAAGCCGCGCATCAAACCACTCTCCTGCTGCGGCATCTCCGAATGGATGATGCCGCGCCCAGCGGTCATCCACTGCACACCACCGGCTTTCAAGTGACCACGATTGCCGAGGTGATCCTCGTGCAACATGTGACCCGCGAGCATGTAGGTGACGGTCTGAAAACCGCGATGCGGATGCGCCGGAAAACCCGCAATGTATTCGTTCGGTCGATCGCTGCCGAACTCATCAAGCATCAAAAACGGATCGAGCCGTGCAAAGTGCGACTGCCCGAGACTGCGATACAGCGAGACACCAGCACCGTCGGAGGTACGCAGCGCCTCGATTACCCGCTGCAGGGGTTTGATCGAACCAAACATCAGGTAGCCTCGTTGCCGGCGCTCGCGATCTGCTCCCGCGCCTTGCGCAGCGCCTCTGTCTTGTGATCCGCACTGATCGCGATTCCTTCGGCATAGACGAACTTGACGTCGTTCAAGCCGAGGAAACCGAGCATGGTCTGCAACCACGGTGTCTGGCTGTCAGCCGGCGTGCCCGCGTAGAAACCACCACGGGTAGCGATCACGGTGACGGGCTTGCCGCCTAAGAGTCCTTCCGCACCGCTTGCGGTGTAGCGAAACGTGACACCCGCGCGGGCGATGTGATCGAACCAGCTCTTCAGTTGGCTCGGGATCGCGAAGTTGTACATCGGTGCAGCCAGGACGATTTCGTCAGCTTCACGCAACTCGGTAACGAGGGCATCCGACTCGGCAACGATGCGTTGCTGCGAAGGGGTGCGAGCCTCGGGCTGGCTGGTCAACGCGGCGAAGCGCTCCGCATCGAGGTGAGGCAACGGCGTGGCGATCAGATCGCGCACGATCACCCGCGCACCGGGGTGCCGGGCCTGCCAGGTGGAAACGAAGTCGGCGGCAAGCACGGCCGATTGACCGTGGTCACCAAACAAACTGCTGCGAACATGGAGGAGAGTTTTCATGTCACGTATTAAATATCACTAATTTCTGATAAAAAAGTGGAAATATCGTCTTTACTTATCGAATTTTTATATGAATCAACGCTCCTATGTGAGTTTGGATCAGTGGCAGGCACTGGTCGCCGTCGTCGAAACCGGGAGCTATGCGGCGGCGGCCGTCGCGCTAAACAAAAGCCAGTCCGCCGTGACGTATCTCATCCAGCAGCTCGAGCGCCGACTCGGTGTCAGCGCCTTCGAAACGCGCGGTCGACGCGCCGCACTAACGCCGGTCGGCGAGATGTTGCATCGACAAGCGCGAGTACTGCTCGATCAAGCCCATCGGCTCGAGCAGCGGGCGCGTACGGTATCGGCAGGCTGGGAACCCGTGATCCGCATCGCCGTCGAGATTCTTCTGCCGCCGGAGCCGATGCTCGCCGCCCTCGCTGGTTTTGCCGAAGCTAGCCCTGCGACCCGCGTCGATGTCGAAGAGACGGTGCTCGGCGGAACCCTCGAAGCACTGCTGCAAAAACGGGTTGATCTTGCCATCACGCCGCAGATTCCCGTGGGCTTTCTGGGTGACGTTCTCACCAGCTTGCGCTTGATCGCCGTGGCACACCCTGACCACGCCTTGCACCGCTTGAACCGCCCTCTCACGGCAGCCGATCTGGCCGAGCATCGCCATCTGCTGGTGCGCGACAGTGGCATCCATCGCGACAGCCGAGCCATCTCGGTGGAAGTTGACCGACGCTGGACCTTCAGCCAGTTCGACACCAGCATCCGAGCGGCCATCCAAGGTCACGGTTTTGCCTGGTACCCACAAGCGCGCATCCAAGACGCTCTTTCACAAGGACTACTGAAACCACTAGCGCTCAGCGAGGGCGCCGAGCGGCAGGTTACGCTTTACCTTGTTCTGGCCGACTCGGAACTCGCAGGTCCCGGCGTGCGGGCTCTGGCCGCCCAGTTCAAAAAAATCCTCTCGAAAGACATCACGGCGTCATCGCCGCTCCGGTAACATGCAGCGGCTTTCGCGCAGGATGCGCGGCTATTCGGACAGGTCAGGATGACCCAGAACAAGAATATTCCCCGCATCGTCGTTGTTGGCGGTGGCGCCGGCGGACTCGAACTCGTCACGCGGCTCGGGGACAAACTCGGTCGTCGGGGCCGTGCCGACATCACGCTCATCGAACGCGGCCGTACCCACTTCTGGAAGCCACACCTGCATGAGCTGGCCGCGGGCACTGTCGATCTTGACGTGCATGAGCTCGACTACCTCGCGCAGTCGCACTGGCACGGATTCCGTTACCGGTATGGCGAAATGATCGGGCTCGATCGCGATGCCAAACAAGTGCTGGTCGGTCCCGTCAACGACGAGAACGGCGATGAAATCGTGCCAGCCCGCCGTATTGATTACGACGTGCTGGTACTGGCTGTTGGCAGCAGCATCAATGATTTCGGTACCCCCGGTGTCGTCGAACACGCCATCGCACTCGAGAGCACGCAGCAAGCAGATCGATTCCATCGCAGACTGGTGAATGCTTTTCTGCGCGCCCACTCGCAGGCTGCACCGCTGCGCCCCGAGCAATTGAACGTCGCCATCGTCGGCGCTGGCGCGACCGGCGTGGAACTGGCCGCCGAGCTGCATAACGCGACCCGTGAACTCGTCTCTTTCAGTCTCGACAATATCGATCCAGACAAGCACATTCGGCTGCACTTGATCGAGGCCTCACCTCGCATCTTGCCGGCGCTGCCCGAACGCATCTCTGCAGCAGCGCACCGCATGCTCGAGAAGTTGGATGTCGAGGTACACACGAATGCACGCGTCGCCGAGGTGTTGCCCAAGGCCGTGCGCCTCGCGGACGGCAACATCATCGCTGCGGAAATGGTTGTTTGGGCAGCCGGCGTGAAAGCAGCGCCGTTCCTGCGCAATCTTGGCGTGACAGTCAATGCGCTCAACCAAATCGTCGTCGATGCCACGCTGCGCTCGCGTGATGACCCCTCCGTGTTCGCGATCGGCGATTGCGCTGCTGTCGAATGGGCTGCCCACCCCGGCCGCAACGTTCCACCGCGAGCGCAGGCTGCTCACCAACAGGCTTCGTATCTCATCAAATGGCTACCACGCATACTCGCAGGTCGCGAGCCGCGACCCTGGCGCTATCGAGACTTCGGCTCGCTGGTATCGCTCGGTGAATACACGACGGTAGGCAACCTCATGGGCAACTTCGTCGGCGGCAACATCTGGCTTGAGGGTCTATTCGCCCGCTGGATGTATCTATCGCTCTACAAAATGCACGAGCTGGCTTTGCACGGCTTCTGGAAGACCTCACTCAGCACGCTCGGCCGCATGATTGCCGCACAAACCGAACCGCGCGTGAAACTGCACTGAAGCCCTGCGGTTGGGCTATTCGGCAGGCACCATCGCAGCCAATAGCTCACCCAGATCGTAGTAGTGGAACGTACGATCCGTAGACATCGCGACCAATAATCCGCCCGGAAAACCCGGCAGAGGTTGCGGCGTAAGATCGATGCCGTCGGTTTCGAGCGCTGTGTAACGGATACGCCCGATTAGTCGAGGCGTCGCCTCCAAAGAAAATACCCGTAGCGCACCCGCTTGCTGATCGGAGACGAATAGCAACGAGGGCTTTCCGGGGCGACGCATGACGGCGCTGCCTTCGTGATCGCGAGCGAAGCCCGTGAGCCCGAACTGCGCCACCTCATCATCTGCATCGTCGGCGCTGGGGTCCGCTAGATACTGACGGATACCAAAGGTTTCGTCGCTCGCAAAGACATGACCGGCGACCGCATCGACCGACAAGGCTTCGATCTCCTTGCGACCGCTCCACTGACCGAACGCCCGTGAGAAAACTCCACGCAGCGTGCCCGTTCCGTCGTCGATCAAGCGGTACTGATGCAGGTAGCCATCGCGGGGCGCGAATCGATCGGAACGACTGACGATGGCAAAAGTGGCGCCGTCGCTCGCTCGCGTGTAAGCCGCGACACCCATGACATCGCGTGCTCGCTCGCCGACAAATACCGGGATGCCGCCTGCATCGACCGGCGCGAAATCGGGTAAGCGATACGCCCGCAAACGATGCGCGTAACGCTCTGCGACCAGCGCCACATCGATGCGTCGACCAGCGAGCAACACTCCGCGTGCGATATCGACATTATTGGGGCGCGCCAAACCGCGCACGACGAGCGTCGATCGAATCCGACCGTCGAGGCCGAATACATAGAGCGCACCGTCGGCATCCTTGTCGGTACCCAAGATCAAACTCTGCGCCGGATCGTCGGGGTGAATCCAGATGGCCGGATCATCGGTATCGTGTCGAACCGGCTCGGTGACGATGCGTGGTTGAACCACGCGCTCGGCCGTGAATGCAGGAACGGCGACGAGCGCCATCAGCAGAAACAAAAGATTTGACTGCACGCGCATGCGCGGCAGTTTAACGAAGGATCAAGACGCCTTTGTTACAGATCGGTGACGCCGAATCTGCAAATCGCGGACGTCCAGCTTAACCGGCTCCCATACACTGCGTCCTTGAACGTCGCGCAGGTTCAAAGTCAGACCACCGCTCGCATCGAACTCCAGAAAACCGAAATTGCTGCCACCGTCATACGGCGATCTCAGCCGCGATTCGGCCTGCAGATTGTCGTTCGCTGATCGGGTCGGCTGTGCCAGCGGCGAGCTCACGAGCTCGGTCAGATCGTAACCACCCTTCGCTCGACGCGGCACGAGATTGAGCTCGCCACGATGTACATCGCCCGACAGCAACACCACGCCACCGATACGCTCGTCACAAATGAAATCGAAAAGCTCATCGCGCTCGTGCCGATAGGCACCCCAGCTCTCGTCGAACTTGTCGCCACCGCTCGTCGCCCAACCGCCTCCGCCGATCAATAATTTGAAGGTCGCATCACTCTCGCGTAGCGCTTGTTTGAGCCAGGCTTTCTGAACCGCGCCTAGCTGTGTCTTCGAAGATCCGTCAACCTGATCGCTCGGATCGCGATAACTGCGCCCATCGAGGAAAAAACATTCCACCTGAGCGATGCGCTTACGGAAGAAAACGCCTGGCGCTGCGGGCAAACCATAGGATGGGTTAGCCCAATACTTCTTGAAGGTTGCAAGCCCAAGCTCACGCACGGGCGAAGTACGATCCCCGTTGTTGAGCCCGTAGTCGTGATCGTCCCAGATCGCCCATTGCGGCACGCTGTTCAGCATCGCCTGTGCACTCGGCACGCTACGCTGCAGCTGGTATTCGTACTCGAAAGCCATGGGCGCGAGACTGTCGATGTAGACGTGATCGCCGACCCAAAAAAATCCATCCGGTTGGGCTGCGGCAATCGCTTCGAAAATCGGCTGACGCCCATCGAGGATACGACGCGCACAGGAGCCAAATGCCAGCCGAAGCGGCGCACTGCCCCGCGGCAGTGTGCGAAACACACGCGGGGCACGTGCATAACGATCGGGCTTGCCGTCGAGCAAAACCCGATAAGCGTAGGCCGTCGCTGGCATTAGATCCTGCAGCGGGATGCGAACGATGTAATCCTGATCGGGCACGGCATCGATGGCGATGCTGCGAGCCGCAGACTTCAGTGTGGGATCGGTGGAATACTCGATCTCGATCCGATGCGCATCCGAGGCGCGCATCCACAGGACGGTGCTATCCGATGAGGTGTCACCCACCATCGGCCCTTGCAGAATTCGCGGATATGTCTGCGCGCGCAGCAGCTCGAACCAGCCGGCACCTGTCGCTGCTCCCAGCAGCGCCAGCGCACGCCGACGCGACCAGTCTTTCACGAGCGACATCAGCTCACCCGCTCGAGATCTTCGAAAGTCATCGAGTGTGCGTGCTTCTCATCGGCCTCATAGGCCTCGGATGACACCACACGCCAAGCCTCAGGATCGAGCGGCGAAAAGTGAGTATCGCCTCGCACGGCTGCGTGCACACGAGTGAGCACGATCCGCTGCGCGAGAGGCAGTGCGAGTTTGTAGATCTCCGCACCACCGATGATCATCACCTCAGGCACGTCCCCCGCCGCTTGCAATGCCGCCTCGAGGGTGGGAACCACGGTCACGGCCGGCTCTGGCACCGAAAAACCAACTTGCCGAGTCAGCACGATGTTGTGCCGCTGCGGCAAAGGGCGCCCGATGGATTCGAACGTCTTGCGACCCATGACCACCGGTTTGCCGAGGGTCGCGGCCTTGAAGCGGCGCAGATCTTCAGGCAGACGCCAAGGCAACCGACCGTCGACACCGATGACACCATCATCGGTCATCGCGACGATCAAGGTCACGCGTGGCGTTGCCATCGGATCGGCGCCCAAGCTCAGCGTCGACGTGCGACGCGCTTGGTCTTCTTCGCAACCTTCGTCTTCTTGGCAACCTTGGTTCTCTTTGCAGCGACTTTCTTCTTGGCCTTTTTAGTCTTGGCTTTTTTCGCCTTGGCTTTTTTCTTTTGGGCCGGTCGCTTGGCAGGCCACAGCATCGTGCCGCGACACTTGGGCGATCCGCAGCGACAGGCATAGATCTCATCCACATTTGGCGGATCGTTCTTGTCGCGACCGATTTCGTAGTCGTAGCCGAGCTCTTCGCCCTTAGCGATATCGCGGACGGCATCGATGAACACGCGACGCTCGGCAATCGCCGACTCGCAGTTGCCGTCACAGGAATGGTTGATGTAGCGCGCCGCATTAGCCTTGCGACCGCCATCGATCACCGTCTTACGATCGACGATGAACAGAAAGGTGTGGTTATCGTTCGGGTCGTGATCGGCGTAGCGATCATCGGCTTCCTGGTGCGAGATGCGCTCACCGATGTATTCGATGATGCGGGTTCCCTTTGGAATCCGCTTGGCGGCGAAGACGCCCTTGCCATGAATCTTGGAATTGCGGACCTCAATCCACGGACTGGTTCGCATCAGGGGTATCGCCACGCAGTATCTCCCGGAACAATGATTTAGTTATCAGACAGCCACCGGCGCCTTGATCGCCGGGTGGAATTGGTAATTTCGAAACTCGAAATCGTCGAACACGTAATCGAACAAAGTCGACGGCCGGCGACCGATCACGAGCTCGGGTAACGGCAAGGGCGCACGCGACAATTGCAGATCAGCCTGCTCGAGATGATTCGAGTAAAGGTGGCAATCGCCGCCGGTCCAGACAAAGTCGCCGACCTGCAGATCGACCTGCTGAGCCACCATGTGCGTCAGCAAAGCGTACGAGGCGATGTTGAACGGCACACCAAGAAAGATATCGGCGCTGCGCTGATAGAGCTGGCACGACAAGCGACCATCGGCCACATAGAACTGGAAGAATGCATGGCACGGCATCAATGCCATGTCCGCCAATTCACCCACGTTCCAGGCACTCACGATGATGCGACGCGAATCGGGCTGCTCGCGCAACTGCCGCAGCACCTCGCTCATCTGATCGATCGAACCGCCGCTTGGCGTTGGCCAGGAACGCCACTGCTTGCCATACACGGGACCGAGCTCACCCTGCTCGTCAGCCCACTCGTCCCAGATCGTCACGCCGTTCTCGCGCAGATAACGCGTGTTGGTCTCCCCCTTGAGGAACCACAACAATTCGTGCACGACGGACTTCAGATGGATTTTCTTGGTGGTGACTAGCGGAAAGCCCACACGCAGATCAAAGCGCATCTGGTAACCGAACACGGACAAGGTGCCGGTACCCGTTCGGTCGGTCTTGCGAGTGCCGTGCTCGCGCACGTGACGCATGAAATCGAGATATTGCTGCATGAACTTACGCCATCGTCCTGTTGCCCGAGGGCGCATTGCGTCGATAAGCGATCAGCAGCAAAGCCACACCGGCCAACAACATCGGCAAGGTGAGCACATGACCCATGGTCAACCAGCCACCGGCGAGATAACCGATGTGCGCATCTGGTAGACGCCAGAACTCAACGATCAAACGTCCCGAGGCGTACATGACCAGAAATAGCCCCGCGGGTGCCCACTGTGGACGCGGCTTCGAGGTAAACCACCAAAGCACTGCGGCGAGCAGAGCGCCTTCGAGCAGCGCCTCGTAAAGCTGAGTCGGATGGCGTGCCACCCCATCAACCAGCATGGCCCAAGGCACATCGCCGGGCCGACCCCATAGTTCGCCATTGATGAAATTGCCGACGCGCACGGCGAGGATGCCGATACCGGGCAGCGCCGCCGCGAAGTCGAATACGTCCGCAACGTGCCGACCACGACGCTTTGCAAACAAGGCGAGCGCAACGAGCACGCCGATGAGTCCGCCATGGAAAGACATACCGCCTTCCCAGACCCGCAAGAGATAGAGCGGGTCTTGCAGCCAGAACTCCATTCCATAGAACAGCGTGTAGCCGATACGACCACCCAGAATGACGCCAAGCATCGCGAAGAACAGGAAGTCATCGACATCGGTGACTTTCCAAGTCGAGCCAGGCTGCGCAGCGCGCCGACGGGCCAGCCACCACGCCACCGCGAAGGCGACGAGGTAGGTCAGGCCATACCATCGGACCTTGAGCGGGCCGAGCTCGAGCGCAACAGGATCAAAGCCAGGATAGACGAGCATGCCGCGATTCTACCCTCAGCCGCGCGTCACACGGCAGAAGAAAGCCTTGAGGTAGCGCGTCTCCGGAATCGCCGGATGCACTGGATGGTCGGGCGACTGCATGCCCTGATAGATGATTTGTACGGAGCGATCGACATGCCGGGCCGCAGTCTGAATCGCCGTTTGCAGCGAATCGATTGCCAGGTGGTAGGAGCACGAACAGCTGATCAGCAGACCCTCGTCAGAGAGCACCCGCAGCGCAAGTTGATTCAATTTGCGATAGGCCGCCTCCCCCTGGGGGATATCCTTGCGCCGTTTGATGAAGGCAGGTGGATCGACGACCACCACATCATAGCGCTCGCCTGTCTCGGCAAGTTGCGCGAGCACATCGAAGGCATCACCTCGATGGGCGAAGAATTCAGCGCTCGCGCCCGCGCGCGCTTGCCTTGCCACATTCGCTTGCGCTCTCTCGAGCGCCGATGCAGACGCATCCACACAGTCGATGCGACTCGCCCCGAGCGAAGCGGCAGTCGCCGCCCAGCCGCCGGCATAGCAGCACACGTCGAGGACCCGCGCACCCGCCTTCATGAAGCGAGCCAGCTGACTGCGATTGAAAGCTTG
>CAIVYV010000295.1 GCA_903910215.1 uncultured Pseudomonadota bacterium | reverse complement strand
GGGCGCGCTGCGTATCTATGGCGCCGGGGTCCTCTCAGGCCCCACCGAGACCGTGTTCGCGCTCGAGGGATGCTCGCCGCACCGCATCCACCTCAACGTGGATCGGGTGATGCGCACCGATTACGAGATCTCCGATCTGCAGTCGACCTACTTCGTGATCGAGTCCTTCGCCGAGCTCTTCCACATGACCGAGCAGCGCGGCTTCGAGCCTATCTATGAGTCGATCGCGCCGGGATTCATCTACGCGAAGACAGCCGCTCTCGATACGGATCACATCTATCATCGCGGCACGCAGGAGTACGAACTGCGTGGTGGGCGCGGTTCGAACGCCGAGCCCGTGTAGGCTCGGCGTCCGGCGAAACGATCGCAGCGCTATTTCTTGCGCGGCTTGTAAGAATATTTTTGGCCGGCGAGAGAGGCTTCGTACATCAGGCCACCTTTGGCGATGGTGAACACCGCCATGCCCTTGTAGTAGTTGCCCGTGGTCGTGGCGTCGCGCTTGCCACCGCTCGCTGCGGCGGTGGCGCCGGTAGTGCCCGCCGATGCACTGGCCGAGGCCGTGATGGCGATGGCGCCTACGCCTGCGCCGAAGGCGAACTCGCCGGAGGTGAACTCATCGAAGGCGCGCTTATCCTGCAGAAAAACGATCTGGCTGTAGGCTTGGCCACCCGCCTGAAAGCCAACGCTAATCTGCGACATCGATACGTCGCCAACATAGTTTCCTTTCTCGTAGACGCGGCCCGTGCCACCGGCTCCGCCGATGCCGAGTCCCGCTTTGCCGATGGTCGGAAACACCGCGTAGGCGTAACTCTTTTGGAAAAAGTCAGCGCTTTCGCCCGCATTCTTGAAGAGCTCTATAGTCTTCGAGTAGTCGTCAGCCCGTGCCTGTCCGACGAGCGCGAACAGGGCGATAAAACTCCAGAAAAATCCACGCGATAACAACTTCATGGTCGACGAACTCCGTATGCAAGCCAATGTCTTGGCCGATGTCTTGACCGAAAGGCGAATGCTAGCGCTTTTACCGAGAGGTTACACTTCATCATCGGGGCACCTGCCTCCCATATTGAGTTGAGACATGACGCAAGCTGATCGGTTCCCGGGCCCAGAGTTTGGGATCGTCATGGAAGCCTCCCCGGGCTACACGGCACGCCTCGCCAAGCAGATTGAAGACCTCGGCTTCGACATGTTGCTGTGCCCTGACACACAGAACTTGAGTCCGGACCCGTTCGCCCAGCTGGCGCTGGCGGCCCAGACTACGACTCGCCTGCGTCTAGGGACTGGTGTGACCAACCCAGTGACTCGTGATGCCGCCGTAACGGCCTGCGCGCTTGCCACGTTGCAAGCGGAATCCAAAGGTAGAGTGATCTGCGGCATCGGCCGCGGCGACTCGTCTGCCGCGCACATCGGCATCCCAAACGGCACAACCAATCAGTTGCGTACGTTTGTCCAGCGTCTGCAAGCTTATACACGCGGCGAGACCATCGACCGTAATGGCACGCCATCACGATTGCGCTGGTACGACTCGCTTAAGGTCGATCCGGTCGTAGTCGATGTAGCTTGTACCGGTCCGCAGACGATCGCCATGGCGGTGGATGTCGGTGACCGAGTGAGCTTCGCCGTCGGCAGTGCGCCGGAGCGTATTCAATGGGCCATGGATGTGGCGCTCGCTCGTCTCAAAGAAACGGGTCGCCCGCGCGATTCAGTGCGGATCGGTGCGTATGTCAATTTGGTCTGCGATGAGGATGAGCAGCGCGCCATCAATCTTGGCCGCATGATCTCAGGGATGGTTGCGCACTTTGCAGGCATGAAAAATGCGCCGCTCGATCATCTGCCCGAGCAACTCAAAGGGCTCGCGGCGCAGATGCAAACCGGCTACGACATGAAGCATCACGCGCAGGAAGAGGGCAGTCACCTCAAGGGCGTGCCCGATGAATTCGTCGATTGGTTTTCGATCTGCGGCTCACCGGCTAAGTGCCGCGCTCGCCTCGGTGCCTTGCTCGACATGGGGCTCGACCATGTCTACCAACTGGGTGGGTCGCCTGTTCCCCATCCGCACGGAGCGAGGCAGGAGGCCATGGTGCAGCAGGCAAGGTTATACGCGACCGAAGTCATCCCACACTTTCGAGCACCTCGAGGCTGACGCGTTCGGCTGATTCGAGCGCGGCTTCCATGCCGCGCGCTGCAATCGCGGTGTGTTCCCCGCAAAAGAACAGCTTGTCGTGCGGCTTGGCGAGATGACTCGTGAGCGCGACTTGGCCCGGTCTGAAAATGGCCCAAGTTCCGGCGGCATGCGGATCACGCTCCCAGGAGTGAACTGCCGCGACTTCAAGCGCGCCGCGCGCAGCGGGGCGCAGGCGCTCGATATCCTCGATGATCAGGCGTGCTGCATCCGCTTCGTTAAAGCGGTCGAGAAAGCGGGCGTTGGCAGCGCTACACCAGACCGTGAGGCTCGTGACGGTTTTGTGATTCTGCGGATCACGATTGGCGAGCACCGATCCGGCGAGTCCGTCGGTCCAGAATGCAGGGCTCAAGCCATCGTCTTCCCAGAAAGGTCTACGTGGCAGCAGATGGAACTGCGTGATCGGCTTAGCGCCCAAGGTCTGGATGGCGCGGTTCTGCAAGGGTTGCGGTAATGGATCCAGATGCACATGCCGCAAGGTCGCGAATGGCATGGAGCTGACCACGGCCCGAGCGCGGTGTCGTGAGCCATCCGAGCAACGCACTAGAACGGTTTCTTTGGTCTGCTCGATGGCAACGACATGGCGAGCAAGTAGCAAGTCGCCGCGTAGTCGTTTCGCCATCGCGATCGGGAGCCGCTGATTGCCACCCTCGAAAACACCGACGAAGCGCTCTCCGGCGCCGAGTTGCCGCTGATTGATGCGCTGCCAGTGATCCACGAAGGCCAACTGCAGGATCGACACATCGTGCGACGACTCTGTCCCGTACGGCATATTAGTTTCGTAGCCGAGTCGAATGGCTGCCGGCGTCGCACCGCGTGCACGCAGGAAATCATGGACCGAAACATCGAGATCTGTGTGCTGCGGTTGGTGCCAGTTTTCGAGATCATCGAATGGTCGATAACGGCGCAGTACCGTACGACCCCAGGCTGCGGGCAGTAGCGAGCGTTCGTTGCCGACGAACGGATTGGCCGGGTGCTGCGCCCAAGCAGCGGAATCAATAGCGCGACCGCCGACGAAGAGCGCCTGCGTGTCGGGAAAAGCGGCGTAGCGAGGCGATTCGTCGCGAAGCGGCACGCCATAGCGAGAACTGGCCGCGATCACACGTCCGTAGGCGCGAGAGACGGTGTTGCCACCGACCTCCGGTTTGCCTGGCACATGATCGAGTGTGTAGAGCCTGCCGCCGATTCGACTGCGCCCCTCGAGGACTGTGACTGTCAGCCCTGCTTCTTGCAGGGTGAGTGCCGTCTCGAGACCCGAGAGGCCAGCACCGATGACGAGGACGTCGGTATCCGTGGTTGGGTGCAGCATGCGACAGACGCTAACATGGCACTTTCCATTCGTCCGTGAGTCGATCGTGTCGCAACCAAAATCGAGCACTCCTACCGAATCGTTCGTGCTGTCTGCCGATATGGTCGAAGGCTTGGCGGCGCTGGTACACGTTCCCATCCTCGATACGGCGATGGCCGAGCGCATCGCGGGCGGGGCGGCTGCGGCGATTGCGGCCGTGCATGCGAGTTCGCATCAGGTCGAACCCGGCGTGACCTTTGAGGGCGAACCTTCGGACTATTTGCAGGTGCTCGAAGCGCTCGCCGTCGAGCTGGCCGAGGGAGAATCGCCGTGAGCGCGACCTATCCCGAGAGCTTGTTCGATGCGGTTGCGGCCTTGAGATCCGGTTCGATCTCGGCGAATGAGTTGGCGCTACAAACACTCGAGCGTGCTCGTCGAGCGCAGCAAAGGACTAATTGTTTCTTGGCGATTGAGGCCGAGACCTTGTTGCGCGGGGCAGAGCGCGCCGATCTCGTGTTGGCTGACGCTCGCCGTCGCGGCGTTATGCCCGTGGGTGCTTTGCAGGGAGTTCCACTCGCCCACAAGGACATGTTCGGGCGTGGCGGTGGTGTGGTCCGCTACGGATCGAAAGTCGCACTCGATCAGGCTCCAAGGCAGATCGCTACGGCGACCGCCCGTTTGGAGCAAGCCGGTGCACTCGAAGTGGGGCCGCTCAACATGGCGGAATTCGCGCTCGGTGCGACCGGGCACAACGCCGCCTACGGCGACTGCCGCAATGCTTGGAACCCTGAGCATATCTCCGGTGGCTCTTCGAGCGGCTCTGGCGCTGCGGTTGCTTGCGGCGCCGCTTTTGCCAGTTTGGGCTCGGATACGGGCGGTTCCGTGCGTATTCCGGCCTCGGCCAACGGACTAGTCGGCCTCAAGCCAACCTACGGATTGATTCCGCGCACGGGCAGCATGAAGCTCGCGCCGTCGATCGATGTGATTGGCCCGATGGCGCGAACGACGGCGGATCTCGCCGAGATCCTGCAGGTGGTGGCAGGCGGCGACGGCATCGATGCGAATGCTAGCCTGCGACCGATACCCGATTACCGAAGCGCCATACATCAGGGTGTCGACAAACTGCGTATCGGTGTTCCGAAAAATTATTTCTTCGATGTCGCCACCGACGAGATACGTGAGGCGATGGATCGATCGCTGCGAGCGCTATTGGCAGCTGGGGCGCTGCAAGTTGATGTGACGGTGCCGGATGTGGCCGAGATGTCCGAGCTCAGTCGGGCGATCGTCTATTCGGAAGCGACGGCCTTGCATGCGCCGTGGTTGCGTTCGCGTGGCGAGCGATATACGCCGCAGGTGAGGGTGCGTGCGTCGACAGGGCTCGCTATTCCTGCAGCGGTGTATCTCGAAGCGCTGCAGTTGCGCATTCCGCTGCTGCAACGCTTTGTCGAGCGCGTGTTCTCGCGTTGCGATGTTTTGCTGACGCCAACTTTGCCCATTCCGGTGCCGCGCCGCGACGAGACGGATGTGGGGGCCGGTGCATCGCTGTGGCAGATCCTGAGCCGTCTCGTTCACTGCACAGCACCTTTCAATTATCTCGGATTACCGGCGATCACCGTTCCCGCGGGGCTCGATGCGCGTGGTTTGCCGATGGGTACCCAGTACGTCGCCAGACCCTATGCGGAGTCAACTTTGCTGCGCGTGGCTGCGGTGCAGCAGCGTGCTATGCCCCTGCCGCCGTTGGTGGTGTAGGTTCTACTGAGCGACTGGATCGACGAAAGCGCCGCGGAAATAACCGAGCGGTGAGCCTTCGGCGCAGCGCACTTGCTGAACCTCGCCGAAAAAGATCCGATGCGTACCGACGTCGGTCGTGGCCGATACAGCACAGTCGATTGAGGTGAGCGCACCCATCAAGTGGGGCGTTCCGAAAGGACTCGTCTCGACGCCATGGCCGAGCTCGGCCAGTTGCTGGAATTTATCCATCTCTCGAGAAGCGAAGAGCTTGGCGATGTCCGTTTGATCGTTGGCGAGCACATTCACGCTAAAGCGCCCGGCCTGGATGATCGCTTGGCAGGTGCTCGAGTGACGGTTGAGGCAGGCGAGCAGGGTCGGCGGCTCGAGCGTGACCGAGGCGATAGCCGTCGCCGTGAGCCCTGAGGGCTTGTCATCCGCTACGGTGGTGACGATCGTCACTCCAGTTAGAAAACGGCTGATGGCGTTGCGGTAGGCAGCAGAATCGACGGGCATCGGGGGCTCGGTTAGGTACAACTGCGTACATACTGCCTGTTGCCCGAGGATTAGTCTCGTTCATGCGCGGTGACCTTCTCCCCCTCCGGTTGCCACGCTGTAGACATAAGCCCCGCCTCGTGCGGGGCTTTTTTTGTATCCTGCCTGCGCCCATGAACCCTGAGTTGATTGACAACGAGCTGATCGACAAGCTGCCGACTGCGTGGCGTGCGAGCGCCGCTCACGTGCTCTCCTGCAGCGAGTTCGTGACAGAAAGTCTCGCTCGCGATGCTGAGCTCGTGGCTGATCTCGAGCGAGACGATGCGTTACGGTCCCCGCGTTTGGCACGGGGCGCTTCGTGTTGGCCGCAGGGGGTCACACTCTCGCTGAGTGCAGATGAAGCAACCGCGCAGCGCTGGTTGCGTCTCTGGCGTCGCCGCGAGATGGTGCGGATCGCTTGGCGCGACCTCGCGGGGCTCGCCACACTCGAAGAAACGCTCGCCGATCTTTCCGCGTTTGCCGATGATGCAGTGCAACTCGCCGTCGACTATGCGATGCAGGCGATGATCTCGCGTTACGGAGCGCCACTCTACGAAGATGGGCGACCGATGCCGCTCGTCGTCATCGGTATGGGCAAGCTCGGGGGGCGAGAGCTGAATTTCTCCTCCGATATCGATCTCGTCTTCCTCTTTCCTGAATACGGCGAGACTCAGCATGCGGCTCCCGTCAGTCATGACGAGTTCTACATCCGTCTCGGGCAGATGCTGTTGCGCTTGCTCTCGTCGACGACCGCGGACGGATTCGTCTTCCGAGTCGACATGCGGCTGCGGCCATTCGGCGATTCCGGTCCGCTCGCTTGCGGGTTCTCCTCGTTCGAAGATTATTTGCTGCAGCATGGGCGCGATTGGGAGCGCTACGCGTGGATCAAGGCGAGGGCCATCACGGGCGTGACAGCCTATCAAGAGCTATATGAGGAAGCGGTAAGGCCCTTCGTCTATCGACGCTATCTCGATTTCGGTGTGTTCGAAAGTCTGCGCGAAATGAAGCAACTGATCGAGAAGCAGGTTGCACGAAAAGATCTGATCGATCACGTCAAGCTCGGCCCCGGCGGTATCCGCGAAATCGAATTCATCGTGCAATCGTTACAGTTGATTCGCGGCGGTCAGGATCGGCGCCTGCAGAGCCCACATCTCTTCGAAGTGTTGCCGCGGCTCGGGCGGAGTCGGCTATTGCAGCTGCAGATCGTCGAGGGGCTCGATGGGTCATACCGTTATCTGCGCAGTCTCGAGAATCGTTTGCAGATGATTCGCGATGCACAAACTCATACCCTGCCTGCCGACGCGTCTTCGCAGGCGCGCCTCGCGCGCGCCATGGGTGAGTCTGATTGGTCCTCGTTGCGCCGAACACTGACGGTTCATCTCGAGTTTGTTCAACGACAATTCCAGTCGTTGGTGTTTTCCCCTGTTCAGGATCGCGACGATGCGATGGTCACGCGCGTACCGGCGAATGAGCTCGGTGCGCTATGGGATGAGTCCTGCGATGTTCTGCAGTTGGAATCGCTATTGCAGCAACGTGGTTTCGGCGAGGCATTGGAACTGGCGCGGTTGCTATGCGACTTCCGCAGTAGCGGTTGGGTACGCCGGCTGGATGCGACGGCGCTGCGCCGACTGCAGGCGCTTTTGCCGCAGTTACTCGGAACATTGAATGCGGATGACGACCATCTCGTCATGTTGCGACGCTTCCTGCGCGTACTCGAGGCGATCGGTGGGCGATCGGCTTATTTTTCGCTGCTCAACGAAAATCCGGCGGCGCGGCATCGTTTCGTCACGGTGTGTCGGGGCGGTGATTTCCTCGTCTCGCAACTGGCAGCGCATCCGCTGTTGCTCGATGAGCTTCTCGATGAACGCTCATTGACCGAGTTGCCGGACCGACATGCGCTCGAGGTCGATCTCGAGGACCGCTTGGCTCGTGTCGACGCTACCGATCCTGAACGCTTGGTCGAGGCCTTGGCTCAGTTCAAGCGTGCAGCAGTTTTCCGCGTCGCGATCGCGGATTTGTCTGGAACCTTGCCGTTGATGCGCGTTTCCGATCGATTGACCGATATCGCCGAACTCATCATCGAAAAGGCGATGCAGCAGGCCTGGCAGCAGATGACGCAGGCTTTCGGTGTGCCGACCTGTCGTGATGCCGAGCAGTCGCCACGCAGAGACGTGCGTGTTTGCGCCATTGGTTACGGTAAGTTGGGTGGCATCGAGCTGGGTTACGGCTCGGATCTGGATCTCGTCTTCTTGCACGACTCGGTAGGGCTCGAACAGGAGACGACGGGTGACCGACCCATCGACAACCAGATTTTTTTCGTGCGCCTCGCGCAGCGCATCGTGCACATTCTCACGGTGCACTCGGCGGCCGGCCGCTTGTACGAAGTGGATGTGAGGCTGCGACCGAGCGGCAAGGGTGGCATGCTCATCACGCAGATCGATGCGTTCGCCGACTATCAACGCAGCGAAGCATGGACGTGGGAGCATCAGGCATTGCTGCATGCGCGAGCCGTTGCTGGCTCGTCGTCTTTGCGGGAGCGGTTCGAAGCCGTGCGACTCGAGATCCTACGGCATCACGTCAAGCGCGAGACGCTGCGTGATGAGGTACGCAACATGCGCGAGCGCATGCGGCGCGAACTCAGCAAGTCGCATGCGGGCGAGTTCGATATCAAACAGGACCCCGGTGGCGTCGCCGACATCGAATTTCTGGCGCAGTACTGGGCCCTGCGGGAAGCCGAGCGTCACGAGGCGGTGTTATTGTTCTCCGACACGATTCGTCAGTTGGAAACGCTGGCATCGGGTGACCTCGTGCCGCAGTCGACCGTTGATCTGCTCACCTCGGCTTATCGCACCTATCGTGAACGCACCCACCATCGCTCGTTGCGCGATGAGAAGACGGTGGTTTCGGATACCGAGTTCGTGGCCGAGCGTGCAGCCGTGACTGAGGTATGGAACGATGCCTTCGGTGGCGGCGTATAATCGGACCATGAGCACGACCAAGCCCTTGCTGCAGCCCAACGCCCAGAATCGCTACGAAGTCACGCCGCAGGACCTGCCGCTGTCATGCCCGATGCCGCAGATGTATCTGTGGAATTCGCATCCGCGCGTGTATCTGCCGATCGAGAAGACCGGCTGGGCCAAGTGCCCTTATTGCAGCGCCGAGTACACGCTGCAGCGCTGAGTACACCTCAGTAGGGCTTGTAGGATTTCTCTTCGACGATACGCGAACCGAGCGCGAGGTTGATGCGCTTCTTGGCAGCGGCGCGCTGGTCGTTGGTGACGTAAACGGCGCGGGCGAGTTCGATGAATTTGGCGTCGAATTCCCGGGCGCGCTCCTTGTCACGAATGTCATCTTCTATGACCCATAGCGCCTCGTTGACGCGCTGCAATTCCTCCTCGTCCGCGGCTACTTCAGGTACGGCGCAGCCGCTGTCACGCCAGGTTTTCTCGAGCAGATCGAGTTCTAACCGAACATTGCGCAGTTTATCGGCATCGTCGATGCGGGCTGCTTTGATGCGAAGGATAGTGATCTTGTCGAGCAACTCGCCGGGCGAGATAGGTACGAGGATGTCTTTCATGGCCGCCATGCTAGCAAGGCATCGAGACGGTTGCAGACTTCCGTGACCTCGATCAATTCCATGACACCGGGTTCTTCGATCTTGGTGTGCCACGGTAGCGTGTCGGGCGTTGCCTGCCTGAATTTGGCTGCCGCTCGCGGAAACGCATCGATACACCACTGCCGCGAAAGATAAGGACCGCTGCGCGCCGGATTGGTGGCCGCATAGAGCCCGATGACGGGAGTGCCCACCATGGTAGCCATGTGAGCGGGCCCCGTGTCGGGCGCCAGTAACACCCGCGCTCGCGCTAGTAACGCCAGCATCTGCGGCAGCGTGTCTTTGCCAACCTGGTCGATCACGGCAGGGCAATGTTGTCGGATGGCATCGGCCATCGCACGCTCGATCGGACCTGGGCCACCCGCGAGAATGACCCGCATGCCGTGCCGGTCGATGGCATGCCGTGCGACGGCCGCATAACGCTCGGGCAACCAATTGCGCCGTGTGTGGCTCGAGCAGGCGCTGATGACCAGGGTTCCAGCGGATGTCTCCTCAATCGGCGGAATCCACTCCCGCGCGTAGTTCAGCGCATCCGCCGGCAGCGGCAGATTCCACTCGAAGACGTGTTCGTTAATACCGCAGGCGTCTGCAAACTCCATGAAACTGTCGAGGACATGTTGGCGTTGCCGCGCAGCGATTTTGGTATCGGTGAACAACCATTGACCTTCGCGTGCTCGCGCCCGATCGAAGCCGAGTTTGCGCTGTGCTGGGATGACGGCAGCGACGAGACTCGCACGTAGGGACAACTGCAGGTGCATCACGAGATCGAAGCGACGTCCCTGCAGGTGCCTGCGCAGGGCGGCGAGGCCTGAAAATCCGGCTCGTTTGTCGACGGTGATAAACTCGACCTCAGGCAACAGGCTCATCAAGCGTGCTTCGGCGCGACCGATGATCCAGGTGAAGCGAGTGTCGGGCCAGGCTCTCTGCAGCGTGCGCAACAAGGGCACGACGTGGCAGGTGTCGCCGATGGCCGACAGCCGCAACAGGCACACGGAGGCGGGCGGCGTGTCGAAGTGCAACATGGGATCGTCCGTCAGGGGGCTTCGATGAGCGAGGGTCAGTCACCGGAACCGCCTTGGGTGCGGATCGAAGCCGGCGACGCCGTGATGCTATATGACCCCTCGCATGGCAGCAATTTGTCCCAAGGTGCGACGCTGCAGTGGTTCGAGCCGGTCTATTGGCAGAGCCGCGGCGCGATCGCCGGTTCGGCGGCTGGTCGCGGCAGCACACTCTTCATCGAGACCAACGGTATCGCGTGGGCTCTGCGTCACTACCATCGAGGTGGTCTTCTCGCACGCTGGCTCGGTGATCGCTACTTTGATCGCGGCGAATCGACGTCACGCCCGATTGAGGAATTCCACCTGACACGGCGCTTGCGACATTTAGGCTTGCCGGTACCTGCCGTGGTAGCCGCTCGATATGTGCGCAGCGGTCGGTTCTATCGCGGCGATTTGATTACCGAGCGTATCGCTGACGTACGGACGCTCGCTATGCGTATCACCGCCCTCGATTTGCACGATGAAGATTGGTATTCGATAGGGCAGCTCGTTGCCCGATTTCATCGGGTCGGACTCGATCATGCCGACCTCAATGCACACAATATCCTGCATGGTGCCGACGGGCGTTGGTGGATGATCGACTTCGATCGGGGTCGTATACGCAAGCGAGGGCTGTGGTGCGACGCTAATCTCGTTCGTTTACGCCGCTCGATTCTCAAGGTGGGTGACTCACTGCCAGAGCGCCCGTTCGACGAGCGAGACTGGGCGCATCTGCTCTCAGGCTATCGCGATACCTTGAGTGCCATTCCATGAGCATGAATCCATGAGTCTCGGGCTGTATCGAATCGCTACTTGGCTACTTGCGCCGCTATTTTTGCTGCAGTTGGCCTGGCGCGCTCGAATCGAGCGCAGTGGGACGATCGATCTCGCCGCGCGTTTGGGTTTTGGTTCAAAGCTCGTAGGGCGCTCTATCTGGATCCACGCGGTGTCGGTCGGTGAAGTCCAGGCAGCTGCGCCGTTGGTGCTTGCGTTGCGCGAGCGGCATCCGCATGACCCGATCGTCGTGACGTGCATCACACCGACGGGGATGGCGCATGCGCGGCGTTTATTCACCGAGCAAAACGTGACGTTGCGTTTTCTGCCGCTCGATCTGCCGGGCGCAGTACGACGCTTTCTCGATCGCGTTCAACCGCAAGTGGGTATCGTGCTTGAGACGGAGATCTGGCCGCGGTTGTTTTACGAATGTGGCCAGCGCGGTATCCCGATCATTCTCGCGAGTGCCCGACTGTCAGAGCGATCGGTGGCTCGCTATCGACGATTGGCCGGCTTGCTGCAGCAGAGCTTAGGCAGACACGTCACGGTTGCAGCCCAATCCGATGTCGACGCCGAGCGTTTTCGGTCTCTCGGTGTGCCGTCGGATCGCGTCTCGATATCCGGCAATCTCAAATTCGATTTCTCGCCGCCTGCTGCTGCAATCGAGCAACGACAGGAGCTGCAACGCAGGTATTCGATCGCGCAGCGCTTCGTCTGGATTGCGGCGAGCACTCACGAGGGTGAGGAGAGCGCCGTGCTAGAGACGCAGCAGCGCCTCAAAGCGGCGGGTCTCGATTCAGTATTGATCATTGCCCCGCGACATCCACGGCGTTTCGATTCGGTAGCAAAGTTGATCGAAGCGTCGGAACTATCTTGGGTTCGAGTGTCGCAGTTACGAGCAGGCTCGCTCGAGAGACCGATCGGCAGTGGTACGTCCGTGATTTTGCTCGACACGCTCGGTGATCTGTTGGCGCACTATGGTTTGGCGCAAGCGGCTTTCGTGGGCGGCAGCTGGGTTGCCGTCGGTGGACACAACCTGCTCGAGCCGTTGGCAATGGGTGCGGCAACGCTCACCGGGCCGCAGTTGTTCAACAGCCCGGAAGTCGCTCGAAATCTCTCGGAGTCGGGCGCGGTGAAAGTGGTTGCCGACGCGCGTGAGCTGGAGCAACAACTATGGCTGCTCGCGCAGGATTCTGACGAACGCGAGCGCCGAGGTGCTCGCGCACGTGCGCAGTTGGATTCCTCGCGCGGTGCGTTGCAGCGTGTGCTCGCACTCGTCGAGACGCAACTCCAATCGATGCCGCGTTAGCGCGGCTGCGAGGTCTCAGTCAGCCACGTGTTCACTTCATCAAGCGTGCTGCGATCGAGCGTGCCCGAGGCGAGCCGCAAACGCATTACGTTGAGGATGTAGTCGTAGCGGCTGCGTGAGTAGTTGGTCTCGGCCACCGCGAGCGCACGACGCGACTCGAGTACATCGACGGCGGTACGCGTGCCGACTTCATAACCGGCTTCGGTTGCCTTCAAGGCCGTGCGGCTCGACTCGAGAGCCTGTCGCAGTGCATTCACGCGCGAGATTTCGCTGATCACACCGAGGTAGGCATCACGGGCTTGGCGTTCAGTCTGGCGCGAGACGCGGGTGAGACGTTCACGAGCGGCCTGCCATTGATACTCGGTCTGACGGACTCGTGACTGCGCCGCGCCGCCGCTGAACAGCGGCATGGTCACTTGCAGTGCATAGCTCGTATCGTCGCTGTTGTTCGTGCGGATGCCGACGTTGCCACTCGAGAAGTTGATCGGGCTAGTCTGGTCCGTGTTGCTCTTGCTCGCGACGAGATCGAGTTTCGGCAGATGCCCACCGAAGGCGATGCGCACGTTGTCGCGTGCGATATCGGCAGCAAGCCGACTCGAGACGAGAGCGAGATTTTGCTC
>CAIVYV010000294.1 GCA_903910215.1 uncultured Pseudomonadota bacterium | reverse complement strand
GGTCGCGTTCTCCTTCGTCATGCTGATTGCGCTGACTCGGCTGCGTCGACGCGCTGGAGCGGCGCTGCCATGAGCACGCCACCGATTTCACTGCGGCTCGCCTTACAGCGTGCAGAGTTCAATCTCGCAATCACCATCACGGTTCCGGCACGCGGCGTTACTGTTCTCTTCGGCCCTTCGGGCTCAGGCAAGACGACGGTGCTGCGCTGTGTCGCGGGGCTCGAGCGCGCATCCGGTCAAATCCTTATCGGCGATGAAGTTTGGCAAGACGATCAACGCCAAATTTTCGTGCCGACCTGGCAGCGCGAACTCGGCTACGTCTTTCAGGAAGTGAGCCTGTTCGAGCACCTCAATGTGCGTCGAAATCTGGAGTTCGGGTTGAATCGATTGCGTATCGAACGGCAAGCGGCACGCGTCGCACTCGACGATGCCATCGACCTGCTCGGCATCGGCTCATTGCTCGATCGATCCACCGTGAACTTATCGGGCGGTGAGAAACAGCGCGTCGCGATCGCACGCGCGCTCGTCACCCAGCCGAAGATACTGCTGCTCGACGAGCCGCTCGCTTCGCTCGATATCGCGAGGCGTAAGGAGATTTTGCCGTGGCTCGAGCGACTGCATCGTGAACTGCAGATTCCGGTGATCTACGTCACTCACTCGCTCGATGAGCTCGCCCGCCTTGCTGATCACGTAGTGATGCTCGATCAAGGGCGCGTGAGCGCGAGTGGCAATCTTCAAGACATCTGCACCCATCCCATCATGGCTATGGCTGCGGGTGATGAGGCAGGCGTCGTCATCGAGAGCACCATCCAAAGAATCGATCGCGAGTTTCATTTGGCCGAGGTGAGCTTCGGCAACGGGACGCTCTGGGTGCGCGATGCGGGCATTGAGGCCGGCGCACCCATTCGGCTTCGCATTCTGGCGCGCGACGTGAGTCTTGCGACAAATGCGCAGAGCTCGAGCACCATCCAAAACGTCATATCGGGCGTGATCGAGTCGATCACGGACGAAGTCCATGCCTCGCAGGCCTTGGTCAGCGTTCGCTGTGGCAAGGCGGTGCTGCTCTCGCGCGTGACCCACCGAGCTCTCGCCGCGCTGCAATTACATACGGGCTCGCCCGTCTGGTGCCAAGTGAAGTCGGCCGCACTGATCGACTGATCGACTGATCGACAAAACCTATTCTCCGTATCGAAACCTTCGATTGGTACGCTGGTCTCATCAAGGCGTAGCCTGTTCTCGAAGATCATCTGACAGATAGGAGATAGCCATGTCCAACCCCGGTCAATGTCCCGTCATGCACGGCGCCAACACCACGAGCCAAAACAGCAACATGGCCTGGTGGCCAAATTCATTGAACCTCGACATCCTTCACCAGCACGATACCAAGACAAATCCGCTACCCGGGTTTGACTACCTTAACGAGGTCAAAAAACTCGACCTCGCTGTCGTGAAGAAAGACCTGACCGCGCTGATGACGACCAGCCAGGACTGGTGGCCGGCTGACTGGGGTCATTACGGCGGTTTGATGATCCGCATGGCGTGGCATGCCGCGGGAACTTATCGCGTCGCCGATGGACGCGGCGGCGCGGGCACCGGTAATCAACGTTTCGCGCCGCTGAACTCCTGGCCCGACAATGCCAATCTCGACAAGGCGCGGCGCCTGCTGTGGCCCATCAAGAAGAAATACGGTAATCGGCTCTCGTGGGCAGATCTCATCATCCTCGCAGGCAATGTCGCGTACGAGTCGATGGGGCTGAAAACCTTTGGCTTCAGTCTCGGCCGCGAAGATATCTGGCATCCGGAAAAGGATGTCTACTGGAGATCCGAGAAGGAGTGGCTGAAGTCATCCCGCTACGAGGATGACAATCGCACTAGCCTCGAGAACCCCTTGGCTGCGGTGCAGATGGGTCTCATCTATGTGAATCCCGAGGGCGTGAACGGCAAGCCGGATCCGCTGCGTACCGCGCAAGACGTGCGCCTCACCTTCGCGCGTATGGCGATGAATGATGAAGAGACCGTCGCGCTCACCGCCGGTGGCCATACTGTCGGAAAAGCGCACGGCAACGGCAGTGCTGCCGACCTCGGGCCGGATCCAGAAGCCGAGGATGTGGAAGCGCAAGGACTCGGATGGCTCAATAAAAAGGGTCGCGGCGTGGGTCGCAACACTGTCACGAGCGGCATCGAAGGCGCGTGGACGACCTACCCCACTCGTTGGGACAACGGCTACTTCCATCTGCTGCTCAACTACGAGTGGGAGTTGAAGAAGAGCCCAGCGGGTGCCTGGCAATGGGAACCGATCAACATCAAGGACGAAGACAAACCGGTTGACGTTGAGGATCCGTCGATCCGTCTCAATCCGATCATGACGGATGCGGACATGGCGATGAAGATGGATCCGGCGTATCGCGAGATCTCCGAGCGCTTCTATCGCGATCCGGATTATTTTTCTGAAGTCTTCGCTCGCGCCTGGTTCAAATTGACCCATCGCGACATGGGCCCGAAGTCACGTTATATAGGCCCTGAAGTGCCGACCGAAGATTTGATCTGGCAAGACCCGGTGCCCAAAGGCAATGCTACATTCGACATCGCTGCCGCCAAGGCCAAGATCGCGGCGAGTGCGCTCAGCATTGGCGAGTTGGTTGCCACCGTGTGGGACAGCGCCCGCACCTTCCGTGGGTCGGACAAGCGTGGTGGTGCGAACGGTGCTCGTATCCGCCTTTCCCCACAGAAAGATTGGGCCGGTAACGAGCCCGAGCGGCTCGCCAAAGTGCTTGGCGTACTCGAGCCCATCGCGAAAGAAGTGGGCGCGAGTGTGGCGGATATCATCGTGCTCGCAGGCAACGTGGGTATCGAAAAAGCGGCCAAGGCTGCCGGCATCCAAGTAACCGTGCCATTTTCGAGCGGACGCGGCGATGCAACCCCGGAGCAGACCGACGTTGAGTCGTTTGCCGTGCTCGAACCCGTCGCCGATGGATACCGAAACTGGGAGAAGCAGCACTTCACGGTAAAGCCTGAGGAGTTGCTGCTTGATCGCACCCAGTTGATGGGCCTCACCGCCCAAGAGATGACCGCGCTGATCGGCGGTATGCGCGTGCTTGGCACTAACCATGGCGGCAGCACGCACGGTGTGTTCACCGATCGAGTGGGGACACTCAGCACCGACTTCTTCGTGACACTCACGGAT
>CAIVYV010000293.1 GCA_903910215.1 uncultured Pseudomonadota bacterium | reverse complement strand
GCGGGAACCGATTTTGGGTTCCCGGAAGATCGCCTCTACGCCACGGGCGCGGGTACTGGTGATCGCTTTGCCGTATCAGCTGATGGCAAGTCGTATTCTCGTCAGCCATTGGATTCGCATTTTCGCGCCGGTGGATTGATCCAAGTGGATGCCAATGACGGCTCGGTGATCGGCGCGAGTCTCGAGATGATCAAGTTTCGAGAATGGGTCGAGCGGGTCATCGCTCTGCAGGCGGGTGCGAGCACCCCGGTACAGTTCTACAACCTTGCTCGGCAGGGCGCCGTGATCGCCGGCGCTGAGTTCGTGGATTCAATACGTATCGCTTCTGGGGCCGTTGATCCTAAGCCAACAGTCGCGTCGATATTGAGGCGGACGAAACCCATCTCAAAGGTCAAATTCAGTGACCTAACCACGAAGCTGCGCCGTCGTATGGATCGGATTCGAGCCTTACGGGACAGCTGCAACTCTGTTCTCGACCGCGCTCGCAAGGGGCACGATTTCTCCCGCGATCTCGAGCGGATCCAGGCCGAGTCGAAAAAGGTCATCGAAGTGTCGACCATCATGAATGAAAAACTCATGACGCTCGACGAGTACACCGATCGGGTGGAGAATCGCAGTCGGGCCGAGTCGGACCAGCTCCTGCTCGGACTCATCCGCCACACCCGTCAGGCGGCCGACGACCTGCTTGAAGTGTATTCAGACGTCATTCGCCGTCTTGCCGCTAAAGTCTAGCCGCCAGCGGTCGACTTAGTACGATTAACCTCCGGGGCAGCCTGCCGTCCGAGGGCTAGTTCGCCGCGTTCTGCGGTCATTTGAGACAACCAAGCCCCTAAAGAAACCTCCCAAGCAGTCGACTGCATTTTCAGGAACGAGCCGCGGCACCAAGCACGGCACGACTGAAACTTTAATGCACCTCGGGAGTTAGTCATGGGCGTTGTAGTTAATACGAATATTTCATCGATCACGGCTTCGCGAATTCTGTCTGAGAATCGGGCGGATCTTGAGAAGGCCATGGAGCGCTTGGCTTCCGGTAAGCGTATTAACAGCGCGGCCGATGATGCGGCTGGCATGGCTGTCGCCGCCAAAATGCGCGCTGACATCGGCAGTCTCAACCAATCTGTCCGCAATACGAACGATGCGATTTCGCTTGTCAACACCTACGACGGTGCAGCCCAAGAGATCGAGAGCATCTTGATCCGTATGCGCGAGCTCGCAGTACAGACGAGAAACGGCACGTATGAGGCAGCAGATCGAACTAATGCCGATTACGAGTACACGGCGTTAAAGAATGAGATCACGCGCATTGCAGGAGTCTCGGCTTTCAACCGAATGACGGTTGGGCAGGGCTCGTCGGGCGCCGCCGGTGGTACGGGTGTCGCTGATACATCATTCACTTTCTATGTTGGATCCGATGTTGCGAAAACCGGCAACAGCATTTCTTTTTCCGCGAAGGCGCTGGATCTGAACCTTGCTGTTTCATCGAGTACCTTGAACAGCGTCGTAGACGCGACGAGTGCTGGTCAGGCGATCGCGACCCTAGATGACGCAATCACTGAGCTTGCAGCTAATCGTGCGCAGGCTGGCGCTTTGATCAATCGTCTCGAGCACACAGTGTCTAACCTGATGAATGTTAGCCAGCGCCTGCAGGAAGCTGTTTCCGGCATCGAAGATGCTGATTATGCGGCTGAGTCGGCGAATCTCGCGCGCGGCATGGTCCTCGCGCAAGCGGGTACGGCGATGTTGGCGCAGGCGAATCAGGCGCCGCAGTACATCCTGTCATTGCTGCGCGGTTAATCGTTAAACCCTAGAGAGCCGGCACGATAACAGCCGGAAGCATATGAGGGCGGGGTAGCTCGCCCTCATTCAACCAGGAGAAGATCATGGGCGTTGTAGTTAATACGAATATTTCATCGATCACGGCTTCGCGAATTCTGTCTGAGAATCGGGCGGATCTTGAAAAATCCATGGAGCGCTTAGCTTCCGGTAAGCGTATTAACAGCGCGGCCGATGACGCGGCTGGCATGGCTGTCGCCGCCAAGATGCGCGCTGATATCGGCAGCCTCAACCAAGCGGTCCGCAATACGAACGATGCGATTTCGCTCGTCAACACCTATGACGGCGCCGCGCAGGAAATCGAAAGTATCTTGATTCGTATGCGCGAACTCGCAGTGCAGTCTGCGAATGGAACATATGAAAATGCTGATCGAGCTAACGCTGATTACGAATATGAGGCACTTAAGAACGAGATTACTCGCATTGCTAGTGTGACTGCGTTCAACCGACAAACCCTAGCGCAGGGTTCGAGTGTTCCATCGTCGCCCATCTCAGGTACGACCGGTAGCACAGCCACCTCCTTTAGCTTCTACGTTGGGTCGGATGTCGCCAAAACAGGGAACACCGTAAGCTTTGCGGCGGGTGCCCTAGACCTCAACATTGCTACATCGGGTGCTCAGACTCTGGCAAGCGTTTCAACGACCACGCTGGCGCGAGACGCAATCGCAAATATCGATGGTTCACTCAATAAGCTAGCGGCTAACCGCGCGCAAGCCGGCGCCTTGGTAAACCGTCTCGAGCACACAGTGTCTAACCTGATGAATGTTAGCCAGCGCCTGCAGGAAGCTGTTTCCGGCATCGAAGATGCTGATTATGCGGCTGAGTCGGCGAATCTCGCGCGCGGCATGGT
>CAIVYV010000292.1 GCA_903910215.1 uncultured Pseudomonadota bacterium | reverse complement strand
CTTGGCAATCGCGGTCTGCGGCGTCACACCGTTGCGAATTTCTTCACGGATGCGCTCGTAGATCAGCACGTTGGCGTCCACCGCCATGCCAACCGTGAGCACGATACCCGCGATACCGGGCAGCGACAGGGCCGCCTTGAACGCCGTTAGCAGAGCAGCGAGCAGCACCACGTTCGCGAGCAACACGATGTTGGCAACGATGCCAAATACTCGGTAGTAGGCCAGCATGAAGATAAACAGCAGTCCCATGCCGATCATCAGCGCCGTCACGCCCTTGTCGATGTTTTCCTTGCCAAGGCCCGGGCCCACGACCCGCTCTTCGATGACGAAGATGGGCGCTGCGAGCGCACCTGCACGCAGCAGCAACGCAAGCTCACGCGCTTCGTTGGTACCGAGGCCCGTGATCTGAAAGTTATTCGAGAAGACACCCTGGATAGTCGCCGTGTTGATGATCTTCTCGTCCTTGATGTCGCGAACGATCTTCTCGCCGGCCACCTCGACTTCTTCGCGACGCTGCTCAATGAACACCACCGCCATCGGTTTGCCGAGATTCGATCGGGTCGTGCGCAGCATTTCCTCGCCACCGCTGCTGTCGAGCTTCACCGACACGCCCGGCCCCGAGTCCGTCGCAGCCGTCACCGCGTCGACCAACTGATCGCCTGTGACGATGATGTCGCGCTTCAAAAGCGTCGGCTGACCATCGCGCGTTTCGTAGAGCTTGGATCCGATCGGCGCACGGCCACGCTGTACCGCATCCGACACGCTGTTTTGCATATCGACCAAGCGGAACTCCAGGGTCGCCACCTTGCCAAGGATATCTTTGACCTCGGCCGAGTTCTGCACACCCGGCAACTGCACGGCGATTCGATCGATACCCTGACGCTGCACAACGGGCTCAGAGACACCGAGTTCATTGACGCGATTGCGAATCGTGGTGAGGTTCTGCGAGATCGCGTAGTCCTGGCGCTCTTTGATCTGTGCGGCGCTCAACACGACCTGTAGCGCAGGGCCATTCGGCGTAGCCACTTCGGTCGGCACCAGATCGGGCAACACACGTCGCAGCACCTCGCGCGCGGCTTCTGCATCCGCGCCTGGCGCCAAGGAAACCCGCATCCCATTGGGTTTGATGCTGTCTTCGGTGATCTGCTGAACGTCCGTAAACGGCACATTCGCCTGCGCGAGCGCACGGCGTAGATCCTGCTCATAGACCTCGAGTAGTTGACCCACGGCGCCGTCAACATTCACTTGGTAAAGCAGATACAGACCGCCGCGCAGATCGAGACCCAGCGGCATGGGTCGCAAGCCGAGGTTACGCAGCCAATCGGGAGCTCGCGAGGCAAACGACAGTGCCGTCACGTATTCGTTGGCGAACTGCTCATTGACGAGATCGCGAGCCTTCAACTGCTCCGGAACTTCGGCGAAGTGCAGCATCAGTCGACCGTTGTCGACGTAGCTGCGCGATACCGTCACTCCACTCCCGCGCAACAGAGTCTCGACCGACGCACGACCCTCTTCCGAGACGGCCTCACGATCCTTGCGTGCCACCTGCAGCGCAGCGTCTTCGCCGAATACGTTCGGTAACGCAAATATGGCTGCAAAAACAAGGACGATCGCGACGATCGCATACTTCCAGCGCGGGAATTCAAGCATGACTTAACCGCCCTTCAACGTGCCCTTTGGCACCAGTGAGCTCACTTGGAACTTCTGCACCTTGATGTGGACGTCTTTGGCAATTTCAAGCGTGACGAAGCCGTCGCTGACCTCGACGATCTTGCCGACGATGCCGCCG
>CAIVYV010000291.1 GCA_903910215.1 uncultured Pseudomonadota bacterium | reverse complement strand
TCGGAACTTGCGTTTCGGCTTAACCGGAATCTCTTCCGGACGAACCTTTCGCATTTGGTCCCAATGGACGTGAGTACCGCGCGTCTGGATGCGCTGCAGGAACTCCGCTACCCACTTATCGCGCTTCGGTGCGAGCGCATCCTGCTCGGCGACGATTTTCTTATAGCGCTTCTTCTGCTCGACCAACTCTTTCTTAAGCCAAGCTTCGACTTCGCGGCTGCGCTTATGGGGGATGGCTTTCATGCTGCTCCTCGCGTTCGGGTCGGTTTCGACCCCTATTCCGTCGGATATTAACCCCGAGGCGGGCAATTGGGGCTATGGGGCAAGGCTATCAACGCGATCTGACCACTCTGCGAGCTTTACCCTGCGTCAGCTGACTCTGGCCGAACAAAGCCTCCCGGGCCTTCTCGTCGGGGTTACCGATCTTTTCGCGCTGGTCGAGCAGCGCCACACCGCGCTGCACGGCCGGTCGCCGACCGATCGCTTCGTACCAGCGCGCCACGTTCGGGAACTCGGCCAAATCGATCTTGTGCAGCCAACGCACGCGCACCCACGGCCATGTGGCCATATCGGCGATCGAATACGCACCTGCCAGGTACTCGACATCGGCCAAGCGCCGATCCATGACGCCATACAAGCGCAGCGTCTCATTGCGGTAGCGATCCATCGCATAGCGGATCTTGCGCGGTGCGTAGCCGAGAAAATGCCCGCACTGGCCAAACATAGGTCCGACGTTCGCCACCTGGAAAGTCAGCCACTGCAATACTTCGTAACGACCGCGCTTCGAGCGCGGCATGAACTTTCCGCTCTTCTCCGCGAGGTATTGGAGGATCGCACCGGACTCGAAGAGTTTGATCGGTTCGCCGCCCGGCCCATCATGATCGACGATCGCTGGAATTTTATTGTTCGGATTGATCTTGAGAAACGCGGGTCGAAACTGTTCGCCACGCAACATGTTGACCGGCTTGACGCGATACGGCAGCCCGCACTCTTCGAGCATGATCGGAATTTTGTGACCGTTAGGCGTCGGCCAGTAGTACAGATCGATCACGAAACCCCCTAAACACTCGACATTCAGATCGAGAGATTCGAACATAAGGACATGCTCAGCGCCATCCTCATCGTCACCTTGGTGGTGGCGGATTTAGATTCCACCCGCAGCGCGTACGTCGACTGGCTCGACTACCAGATCGTCGCCGAAGACTCGGTCTCCAGTGATCTCGCCGCGAGCTGGGCGGCTCCCGCAGCAGCCGGTAGTCGCTCTGTCTTGTTACAACCAGCGAGCGGCGCCACGATGTGGCTGCGTTTGGTTGAGCGCCCGCATGCCACAGGCTACCGGGCGATGCATTCGACCGGTTGGACGGCCAATGAAATCCTCGTCGAGGATCCGTTCGATCTCGCTGAGCGTTTCAGCAAGCCGGGTTCACCCTTCAGAGTAGTCGGGCCACCGGCGCCACTCGGCTCGAATGGCAAGGTCATCGCCATGCAGGCGATCGGGCCAGCCGGTGAACTCAACTACTTCACTCGCATTCCACCCGAGGGTGGCACCTTCATCAAGACGCCGGCCGCCGGCAGAGTCGATCGAACCTTTATTGCGGTCGTGGGCGGTCGCTCGATGACATCAATGAGCGCCTTCTATCGCGACACGCTTGGCATGACGGTACTTGCGCCCTATCCATCGGCGGTGCAGGTCGTCAATGACGCGCGTGGCCTGCCGCCTGACTATCAAATGCAGTTGGCGGTGGCGCCGATTTCACCGGCCTCCATACTCGAGCTCGACGAATACCCTGGCGATACGGCGGATCGGGTTGCACCGACGGGTGACCTACCTGCTGGGATGGCGATGGTGAGCTTCCTCGTCGACTCGCTGGACTCGACGAAGCTCGCCTGGCGATCACCACCGCGTCTGCGCAGCGAGCCGCCCTATTCGGGACGGCGCGTCGGTGTCGTGGTGGGTGCCGCCGGCGAATGGATTGAGTTGATCGAGCGCGAATCGCGTTAACGCGGTTCGAACACCTGGTATTCCGTGAGCTCATAGCGGGTCTGCATATAACCCGTCACGTAGGCGAGCAGACAGATTCGCTCATCCGGCGTACACCAAAGATCATACGGCGGATGTTTGCCCGGCTCGTTGCTGGTGTCATCGCCCTCGCTCGTTTCGATGATGCGGTAATGCAGCGCATCGAAAGTGCCTGCGGCCACGGTGATGCGATCTGGACCCACGTACTGCAAGCGCACTCCCAAGGGGTGTCGCATGATCATCGGCCCCGTGGCACCGCGATGATCGAGTGAGCAGAGCAGCACATTGGTGTACAGCCCGATGCCGGGCCCACGCGTGATGTCGAAGATACTCATCAACCAGGCATCGGCCTGAATCGGATGGGTCCCGAAGGCATCCAGCTTGCCCTGCAATGGATAGCGCTGCGAAATGCGACCCTCGGCAACCGTGTAGCCCTCGCACTCCGCCTCGGTATCGGTGAATCGAAACCAACTTGAACCCACGAACCGATCACCGACCGACAAGCGCACGAAGCAATCTTCCGGGCGCCAATCACGATCGAGACTGAGCGTCACGTCACGCATGACGTTCGGGGCATCGTCGATCTCGGTGTAGGCACGGATGGTGCGTCGCCCGTCGCTGTGCACCGTGATAGTGAAGTCTTCCCGACCGCGCTCTACGCCTTTGCGACCTTCTTTGTCGCTCGTGTAGTGCAGCTTGCCTTTGATGCGGCGATGCGGAATGGGCATGGTGACTTACTCCAGTCGAATCAGCGGTTCACGAAACAATTTCTTGCGCGACATCGGCTTGTACCAAGCGGTCAGTGCCGGTCGATCGATCAGCGGATCGAACTTGGCATCGAGACTCGGGATCGCCGCTGCCACTTGTGGCATCTTCAAACGCAGGAACTGCACGGCACCGACGCCGCGCATCTGGCCAATGTCGAGCTTGCCGTAGCCCGGCACATCCCTTTCCATCTGATCGAGGATGGCGATGATCTTGCGCCAGCAACGATCAATATAAGCCACCCTCTGCTGATCCTGCGGCAACCAAGACTCGATGATCAGCAATACGAAAGTGTCGAAGAGTCCATCGGCCATCCAAGCTTGGCGCAGGGTGGTCCAACGCTGCGGCCCTTTCGACGGATACAGCTTGCGCCGACGATGGAGCGAGTCGAGATATTCATAGATGACCGGGCCACCGGCGAGGTACTCACCCGAATCGAGTAGCAGTGTCGGCACCTTGCCGAGCGGATTGACGTTCGCAAGCGGAGTGTCAACCTCAAACGGCTTGGTCGCCACTGCTTCGATCTGATCGTGCAACCCAGCGTAGTTGATCAAGGCCTCAACCGTGTGGACGTAACCCTTGATCGGCGTGTAGAGCAGCTTCATGTTAATGGACCTCCTGACCGCCCGACACGTTCATCGCCTCGGCCGTGATGTAATCTGCTTCGGCCGAGCAAAGAAATGCACAGGCCTTGGCGGTATCTTCGGCGAGACCGACACGCCCAAGCGGAATACGCGAGCGCATCTCCGTCAAATACTCATCGATGGTCTGACCTCGCTGCTCGGCACGCAGAGCGTTCTGCACGCTTCCCAGCCCCGTCGTTACATGGTTCGGGCAGATTGCATTCACCGTGATCTTGTGAAGCCCTAGCTCCAACGCCGCGCTGCGCGTGAAGCCGATCATGCCGTGCTTGGATGCCGCGTAGGCGGACAGATACATCGAACCGGATTTGGCCGCTACGCTCGCAATGTTGATGATGCGCCCGCCCCTGCCCTGCTCGATCATCGCTTGCGCCGCGTGTTTGCTGCAGAGAAAAGCGCCGGTCAGATTGACGCCGAGCACGAGATCCCAACGCTCGAGCGGCATCTCGGTGAAGGGCGCCATGAGATAACCGACCCCAGCATTGTTCACCAAAATATCGAGACCACCGTAGGTCGACTTAGCGAACGCAACCGCCTCCTGAACCTGCAACTCGTTACGAACATCGAGCAAACAAGCCGAAGCCTCACCGCCCGTTGCGCGTATCTGCGCAACGACCTCATCGAGTTCACTGCGGGTGCCTATGCGATCCGCCGGCAGATCCGCGGCCGGAACGCCGAGGTCCGTCACGACGACCTTGGCACCCTCGCTCGCCAAGCGCTGACAAATAGCTTCGCCCAAACCCTTGCGTCTGCCAGCTCCCGTCACCAGCGCGACTTTGCCTTCCAATCGTTTCAATTCATGACTCCTACGAGCGACTACCGTCATTTCTCTCGCCAACGCCAGCAAGCGACCCGATGCGCATCGCTGACTTCGTCGAATGTGGGGGCCGTCGCGGCACACTGCGGCTCCGCCATCGGACAGCGCGTGCGAAACACGCAGCCCGAGGGCGGTGACAACGGCGAAGGCAACTCTCCTCCGAGCGCCGTGCCAAGCCGCAATGGCTGAACGGCAGGATCAGGGATTGGAACCGCCGCAAGCAATCCGCGGGTATACGGATGGCGCGGATCGGAATACAGCATCTCGGTCGGCGCGAGCTCCATCGGTTTGCCGAGATAGAGCACGAGCACTCGCTCGCACAACTTGCGTACGACCGCGAGGTTGTGACTGACAAACAGAATACTCATCCCGAAATCGCGCTTGAGGTCTTGCAGCAAATTGACGATCTGAGCTTGGATCGAAACGTCGAGCGCACTGACAGGTTCGTCACAGACCAACAATTTCGGTCGTAGTACCATCGCGCGCGCAATACCGATGCGCTGACACTGACCACCACTGAATTCGTGCGGGTAGCGATTGATCACATCGGGCGACAAACCCACTCGACGCAGAATGTCGGCCACGCGTTCGCGACGCTCTGCTCGCGAGAGCTCGGGTGCATGCACGCGCAGCGGCTCGGCCACGATCTCACCCACCGTCATACGAGGATCGAGACTCGCCAGAGGATCCTGAAAGACGATTTGCAGATCGCGACGAAGTGGCCGAACCTGACGAGTCGACCAGCCTTCGATGGACTGTCCCATCCAGACGATCTGACCTGCCGTACTCGGCACCAAGCGAAGAATCGCGCGTGCGAGAGTCGATTTGCCACACCCGGATTCACCGACGATCCCCAAGGCTTCGCCGGCTTGCAGATCGAAATCGACACCGTCGACAGCGCGCAGTTGAGCCGGCTTGCCGAACAGTGCAGCACCCACAGGGAACCACACCCGCAGGTTGCGGATGCGTAGCAGAGGTTCAGTCATGGGCATCGACTCGGATGGGGAAGTGACAAGCAACCGCTCTGCCCGCCGACGTATTCAACGCCGGGCGCTCGCTGGCACAACGATCCGCAGTGAACGCACAGCGCGGATGGAATGCACAACCACTCGGCAAAATACGTGGGTTCGGCGGTTGGCCGCCGATCGCCTGCAAGGGCGCGTTACCCACTTCGTCGATTCGCGGCATCGACGCCAACAAAGCACGGGTATAGGGATGCTGCGGCGTAAGTAGGATATCTTTGACGGCACCATGCTCGACGATCCGTCCGCCGTACATGACGACAACCCGATCGGCGATGCCCGCGACGACGCCGAGATCGTGCGTGACGAGCACCATCGACATGCCACGTTCGCGCTTCAACTGGGCGAGCAGCGCCAAGATCTGTGCCTGGATGGTCACATCAAGCGCGGTCGTTGGCTCATCGGCAATCAAGACCTCGGGATCACAGGCCAGCGCGATCGCAATCATCACGCGCTGGCGCATACCCCCCGAGAGCTCGTGCGGATATTGATCGAGGCGTCGCTCCGCATCGGTCACTTGCACAAGTTGCAACAATTCGAGAGCGCGCTGTCGCGCTTGCGCTTTCGAAAAGCCGCGGTGACGAACCAACGATTCGCCGATCTGATCGACTACCCGCAGATGCGGCGTCAATGAGGTCATCGGATCTTGGAAAATCATGGCGAGCTTCGACCCGCGCACGGCATTCAGAGCCTCGCGGTCGTTGCCCAGTAATTCGGTAGTACCGAGCCGAGCGGAGCCACTCACCGACGCATTGGCGGCCAGCAATCCCATGACGGCCAGAAACGATTGGCTCTTGCCCGCACCGGATTCACCGACGATGCCAACGCACTCGCCCTGCGCCAGTTCCAGCGAGAATTCATTAACAGCCGGAACCACTCCGTCCGGGGTCGCGAAGCGCACGGCGAGATCGCGAATCGATAGCACGGCACTCATCGTTCACGCGGATCGAGCGCATCGCGCAATCCGTCTCCGAGGAAATTGAAACAGGTGAGCAACGTGACGAGGAACCCCGCTGGGACGAGCAGCATCCATACCGCCGACTCCATTTCCTGCGCACCCTCATTGATCAGACTACCGAGACTCGCCTGCGGTTCCTGC
>CAIVYV010000290.1 GCA_903910215.1 uncultured Pseudomonadota bacterium | reverse complement strand
GACCGATGCCGAGACGTACCGCATCGTCGGCAGCGCCGAATCCAACCCCAAAGAACAACGCATCTCCAACGAATCGCCGCTGGGTATCGCCCTGATTGGTCGTCGCGTCAAGGACAAAGTCACCGTACAGACCCCCAACGGGCCGACCAAGTGCACGATTAAGTCCATTCGCTGATTGTCGTCCGACGGTACTCGTGGACGGCAACGCCGTCTCGCGGGTACCTTTTTTTCATCTCGCACCCTGAACGGAATCGAGTAGGCAATGGAACTCAACGATCTGCAACTCCAACGCGCCGACAAGCTCGCGCGTTTGCGTGCCGCTGGCATCGAGGGCTACCCTGCCCGCGCCCAGCGCACCCACATCATCTCGGCCGTACTCGCTGACTTCGATGGCATGATGGAGCGCGGCGAGCGCGTCACCGTGGTCGGTCGCATTGTCGGAGCCCGCCGCGTGATGGGCAAATTGGCATTCGCCCACATCGAAGACGAACACGGCAAAATCCAAATCTGGCTCAGCCGGGCCGAACTCGGCGACACCTGGTTTGACCGCTTCGCCGACGAACTCGACACCTACGACATCATCGAGGCAACCGGCGGGTTACGTCGCACCAAAGCCGGCGAAGCGTCGGTCTATGTCGACGGCATGAACATCCTCGCCAAAGCCATCAACCCGCCACCCGACAAGTGGCACGGCTTTACCGATGTCGAAGCACGACTGCGCGAGCGCTACCTCGACATGATTGTCAATCACGACGTACGCCAAAACTTCCGCACCCGCGCCCAAGTGGTCCGCATTATGCGACGCGTGCTCGACGGCCAAGATTTCCTCGAGGTCGAGACACCCGCCCTGCAGCCCATCTATGGCGGCGCAACGGCACGGCCCTTCACGACCTTTCATAATCAACTCAACCAAAACCTCTATTTGCGCATCGCCGTCGAGCTCTACCTCAAGCGGATGATCGTCGGTGGATTCGAGCGGGTCTACGAAATAAGCAAAGTGTTCCGCAACGAAGGCGTCGACCGCACCCACAACCCCGAGTTCACCATGATGGAATGCTACCAGGCATACGGCGACTACCGCACCATGATGCAGTTGGTCGAGGATGTCTGCCGCATCACCGCAACCGAAATCCACGGAACGCCCATTATCGAGTTTCAGGGCCACACCATCGACTTCGGGCAAACCTGGAACCGCGTGTCGATCCCCGGCGCCATCCTCGAGCAGACCGGCATCGATATCTTGCAGCACAAGACCCTCGAAGGCCTGATCGCCGAAATCCGGGCACGCAAATTGCCCGTCGAAAGCAAAGCATCGTGGGCCAAGCAGGTCGACGAACTGTTCAGCGAAATCATCCAACCAACGCTCATCCAGCCGACCTTCATCGTCGATCACCCGGTCGAACTGTCACCGCTCGCCAAACGTCACGCTGACAACCCGGCGATTACCGAGCGCTTCGAGGCCATTGTGGCGGGGATGGAGATCGGCAACGGCTATAGCGAGCTCAATGACCCCTTCGACCAGGCACAGCGCTTCGAAGAGCAGCTCAAAACCCACACCGCAGGTGATGCCGAAGCACATCAGCTCGACGACGATTACATCAACGCATTGATGTATGGCATGCCGCCAACGGGTGGATTGGGGATGGGGATCGATCGCATGTCGATGATTTTCGCCAATCAATCGACCATCCGTGACGTGGTCGTGTTTCCCCATTTGCGGCCACGCGACTAATCTGCGGAGGGAATAATGCCCAAGAGCTTTCTCGTCGAACCCGAAAATCTGCCGCACGTCGTCAAGGGCTGGCTCAAAGCCGCCAATTTGGGCGACGTGGCCGAGG
>CAIVYV010000289.1 GCA_903910215.1 uncultured Pseudomonadota bacterium | reverse complement strand
GCACGGCAAGCGCCTCTATCACGCCGCCGGTCTGAGCTTGCAGGGAATACCGCGGCACGATCGATCGGCTTTCATGCGATGGTGTGATGGTACCGCAGGCGAGCGTTTCATCGATGCCGGAATGCGCGAGCTCGCGCAGACGGGCTATCTGCCGAATCGGTTGCGCCAGAACGTCGCCAGTTATCTCGTGCATGATCTGAGCGGCGATTGGCGTGCCGGTGCTGCCTGGTTCGAGCATCAGCTCATCGACTTCGACATCTACAGCAATCAAGGTAACTGGCTCTACGTCAGCGGTCGTGGCACCGACCCTCGGATTGGCCGTCGCTTCGACCCGGATCGACAAGCTCGTCAGTACGACGTGGACGGCGCCTATCGTCGGTTATGGCTCGAGAGCTAGCCAATCCTTCATAATAGTTCCATTAGAACTACGATTTTCGGGGAAGCTCCGCATGAATTCGGTCAGCACACTTACCAGTCATTCGCCGATTGATGGCAAGAAAATCGGTGAAGCGCCGATCACCGCAATGTCCGATGTCGAAGCGGCGATCGAACGCGCGCAGGCGGCATTTCGTCTTTGGCGTAACGTACCCGCACCGCGTCGCGGCGAACTGATTCGACTTTTTGGTGAAGAACTACGACGCGACAAAGATGCCTTGTCGGCGCTTGTGACACTAGAGGCTGGCAAGATCGTCTCTGAGGGTCAGGGTGAAGTGCAGGAGATGATCGACATCTGCGATTTCGCGGTCGGTCTGTCGCGTCAATTGCACGGTCTGACGATCGCCTCAGAGCGTCCAGGTCATCGCATGATGGAGACCTGGCATCCGATGGGGCCTTGCGCCGTGATTTCGGCGTTCAACTTTCCGGTCGCCGTTTGGTGTTGGAACGCGGCGCTCGCGCTGGTGTGCGGCGACCCGGTGATTTGGAAGCCGTCGGACAAAACGCCGCTCACGGCGCTCGCCACGATGGGTGTCTTTGCGCGCGCTCTCGAGCGCTTCGGCGCTGATGCGCCGACGGGGCTTGTGCAGCTCGTGATCGGTGGTGCGGAGCAGGGTGAGGCGCTCGCCCGCTCGACGGGGATCGCCATCGTCTCCGCGACCGGCTCGACTCGGATGGGGCGAATCGTGGGGCCGATCGTTGCGGCGCGATTCGGTCGCAGCATTCTCGAGTTGGGCGGTAACAGCGCCATGATCGTCACGCCATCGGCTGATCTTGATCTGGCGGTCCGTGCGATCGTCTTCTCTGCGATCGGTACCTCGGGACAGCGCTGCACGACGTTGCGACGTCTACTTGTGCACAGCTCTGTTCGTGATTCTTTGATTGCGCGCTTGAAGCAAGCGATCTCGTCGCTTCGTATCGGTGATCCGCGTGACAAGACGACCTTGCTCGGCCCACTCATCGATGCGGCCGCGCTCGCTCGCATGAACGCGGCACTTGAGCAAGCGCGTGACGAGGGCGGTGAGGTGTGGGGCGGTGGAGCGGTGAGCGACGGCGTTCCGGCTGGCGGCACCTACGTTCGTCCCGCCATCGTCGCGATGCCAGCGCAAACTGCGATCATGCACGAGGAGACGTTCGCTCCGATTCTGTACGTGGTGACGTACGAACAGTTCGAAGATGCGATCGCCATGCAGAATGCAGTGCCGCAAGGTCTGTCTTCCTGCATCTTCACACTGGATCTTCGCGAGGCGGAACAGTTCGTTGCCGCTTCGGGCTCAGACTGCGGTATTGCCAACGTCAACATTGGTCCTTCGGGGGCCGAGATCGGCGGTGCTTTCGGTGGTGAGAAAGAGACCGGCGGCGGTCGCGAGAGCGGATCGGACTCGTGGAAGGGGTACATGCGTCGGCAGACGGCGACCATCAACTACTCACGCGATCTGCCGCTCGCGCAGGGCGTGACCTTCGATATCTGAGGGCGGGCTGATGAGCATCGAAAAAGTGGCTGTTCTGGGTCTCGGTAAAGTGGGTCACCTCGCTGCCGAGTTGTTGCAGGGATCGGGTTTCGTCGTCACACCGATCGATGGGCGACCCGTCAAGACGCCCGCCTTGCAAGCCGAGGTGGTCGATGTGGCTGATGGCGCAGCTTTGCGAACCGCCTTGACGGGGCAGCACGCGGTGCTGTCGTGCTTGCCGTATGCGCTCAATAAGGGCGTGGCGAGTTGTGCTCATGACCTCGGCATTCACTACTTCGATCTCACCGAGGATGTACCGACTACGCAGCACATCCGTCATTTGGCGGGATCCTCGCGAGCCTTGATGGCGCCGCAATGTGGTTTGGCGCCCGGGTTCATCGGTATCGTCGGCGCGGATCTCGCCAATCAGTTCGAGCGAGTCCGATCAATCCGTTTGCGGGTCGGCGCGCTACCGCAGAACCCGACGGGTCTGCTGGGTTATGCCTTCAATTGGTCGCCTGAGGGCGTGGTCAATGAATACCTCAATGATTGTGAAGTCATCGAAGAGGGCGTACGCAAGACGGTTAGTGCCATGGAGTGGATCGAGACGCTCTATATCGATGGCATGCAGCTCGAGGCGTTCACGACATCGGGTGGTCTCGGGACGATGTGTGAGACCTTCGAGGGCCGCGTCGAGAATCTGGACTACAAGACCATGCGCTATCCGGGGCATGTGCAGTTGATGAACTTTTTCTTTCATGAACTGCTGATGCGGGAGCGACGGGAGCTCGCGGGTGAGATCCTCTCGAACGCGAAACCGCCAGTAGATGCCGATGTCGTTTACGTGCATGCGGCGGCCGAAGGTTGGGCGGACGGTCGATTGCAGCGGCGAGAGTTTGTCCGTGCCTATCGGCCGATCGAGATCAACGGACGCTCGCGCACCGCGATTGCTTGGACGACCTCCGCTTCCGTCGTGGCGGTCATCGAGATGGTTCGCGAGGGCGTGTTGCCGAAGCAAGGCTTTCTCAAGCAGGAAGAGATTCCGCTTGCGCAATTTCTCGCGACACGAACCGGCAGTCTGTACCGAGCTGGTGGCTCGGCGGGCAAGACTTAAAGATAAGTCAACAGCTCGCGACGACCCGCGCGCTCAAGGTGCGCGGTGCTGTTGAACGAGGCGAGAGTGCGGCGGTTGCCGTCAAATTCGACCCGAGTGACGGCGGAGTTCAGCACCACATAGGACAGTTGTAGCGCAGCGAGGTCTTCGAGTCCCAAGATATGGGCGACCGCTGCGCCGATCACGCCAGCAGAGGTCGCAACAGCCACGTTCTGGCTGCGCGGCGTCGTGGTCGTGATGTCGTCTATGCCGCGACCGACGCGGGTGCGAAACGCTTTCCAAGACTCGAGATCCGGTGCTGAGACTTTCTCTTGCACCCACGCGCGACTCACCTTCTCGAGGTGTTGTTGGAAGCTGCGTGGTTCGAGTCGTCCCGTCGTGCCCTGCAGCGATTGCAGAGGCTCACCCGTCATCTGAGCGTAACGTTGCATCAAACGGTGCGCGTCGTACTCATCAAAGGCGGCGGAGATCGCGACAGCGACAGGTTGGTGTGAAGCCTGTGCCAGAATCTCGGCCGTACTGCGCTGGCGCTGTAAGCGCCCACTGCAAATCCCGTGTAGTTCGACGGCGTTCTCGGCAAAGTGATCTCGTAGGTGATTCGCTTGCTGAATGCCTAGCGGCGAGAGTCGATCGTAGTTGTCGCTGCCGAAGCTGGCTTGGCCGTGCCGGACTAGGAAAAGCGTGCTCATGCTCGTGCGAATTGTACGGTAAACTCGCGATCGAAATGGCCTCCGAGTCCGCATCCGCTCCGATCCCTGCTTGGTGGGTGCGTGCCATTTCGCGGCTGCCTTTGACAGCCTTGCATGTTCTCTCCCGCGTGTTCGCTTTCATGGCCCTCAAGGTGTTTCCATACCGGCCGCGCGTCATCGATGGGAATTTGGCTTTAGCATTTCCGCAGCTCGACCGACCAGCGCGCGAGCGTATCAAGCGCGATTACTACCGCGGGTATGGCGATGTGATGGTCGAGATCATCAAGTCAGCCACACTCGATGGCGAGGAGCTCGATCGACGGATGGAGCTCATCGGTCTCGAGGCGGTGCAGGCCACACTTGCCAGTGGCACACCAGCACTGCTGCTCGCAGCACACCAGTGCAACTGGGAGTGGATCCTGCTCGCCATTTCGCGCCGTCTGGGCCATCCCTTCGATGTTGCTTACAAACCCCTGAAAAATCCGTGGGCCGATCGCGAGATGCTCGCACTGCGCAGTCGCTTCGGCGCGCGCTTGATTCCGGCCGAGAGACTCACGCGCGATGTGCTTGCGCGTCGTCGGGTGCCGAGGTTGATTGCTCTCGTTGCCGATCAGGAGCCCGTCGATAGTGATCGGCGCCACTGGACGCGTTTTCTCAATCGCGAGTCGGCCTTTTTCATGGGTGGCGAAGTTCTCGTACAGCGACTCGGTTATCCGAGTTTCTTTTGTGCCATCGAGCGCATCGACCGCGGTCGCTATTGTGTTCGCTTCGAGACGCTGTCAGAGGCGGATGAGAAGCTAGGAGAAGGCGAGTTTACCGAGCGGTACGCACGTCGCGTCGAGCGACAGATACGAGAGGCGCCGGCCGACTGGCCTTGGTCCCACAAACGTTGGCGTCTGCAGGCGCCGAATGCATCCGATTGACCGTGAATGAGTAACACCATGACCGATTCCGCAAAGCCCGAGATATCCGTCGTCATCCCCGTTTGCAACGAGGAGGGCAACGTTATCCCTTTGGCACGGGAGATCGCCGCAGCGCTGCAGGGTATGCCCTTCGAGATTCTCTTCGTCGATGACGGCAGCACGGATGGAACCGCGGCAGCCGTGCTGCAGGCGAGGCGCGACGGTATCGGCGAGATTCGATTGTTGAAACACTCGTTTCGTAGTGGGCAGAGTGCCGCCGTGTGTTCGGGTGTGCGTGCGGCGCGGGCGCCTTGGATTGCGACGCTCGATGGTGACGGCCAGAATGATCCGGCGGATATCCCGGCGTTGTATGCCGAGCGTCACATGGCGGAGCTCGTAATGGGTAATCGCACGACCCGACGCGATACTTGGCTGCGGCATGCCCAGTCGCGCGTCGCCAATGGTGTTCGCGGCGCCTTGCTCGGTGACGGGACTCCCGATACGGGTTGCGGTATCAAAGTCATGCTGCGAGAAGTTTTCATGGACTTGCCGCGCTTCGATCATATGCATCGCTTCCTGCCCGCGCTGTTTTTGCGAGCGGGTTGTCGGGTGAAGTCGGTGCCCGTCCGACACCGGCCGCGCGAGCGTGGTGTTTCCAAGTACGGTTTGTTCGATCGCCTGTGGGTCGGCATCGTCGATATCTTTGGTGTGATGTGGCTGCGAAGACGCTACAAGAGTGGTCTTCAGGTC
>CAIVYV010000288.1 GCA_903910215.1 uncultured Pseudomonadota bacterium | reverse complement strand
GATCTCGACACCAGCCGCGGCCACATATGCCCTCACCGCTCGCAGCGCATCGTCCAACGTCGCGATGACGACATAGTTAGCAAGCGACGCTGCCGAGGATATCGTCGGACCCGAGCCGATAACCTCAGGGTCATCGCCCTGCACATCCGAAATCGCGAGAGTGACGCATCGCGCTGGCGCCAAACGTCGCTCGAGCCCACCACCTTTGATCAGTGACAGGCGACGCCGCAATTGGTTTAACTCGGCGATCGAGGCGCCTGCATGCATCAACTGCATTGTCGCGTGACGCTTCTGCTCGAGTGTGACGCCGTCGATCGGCAAAACACACAAGGCGGAGGCACCGCCGGTCAACAAAACGATGTAGACATCATCGGCATTCACATCGCTGGTAAAGCCCCACAGGCGACGACCAGCGGCCAAACTCGCCTCGCTCGGCACCGGGTGATCCCCGGGTGCGTCGATCAATCCGGCAACCGATGCCGGCGCATCGGTCGGCGCGATCACGATGCCATCATCAACAGGGAATCGCTCGACGAAGGCTCGCGCAAAAGCACCTGCCGCCTTGCCGATCGCAATCAGTCGACGGCGCCCGAGCCCCTTCGCTTCGGGTATCGACATCGCGAGGCGCGCCAACGCCACATGCGGGTGCACCGACTGCACGGCCGCCGAAAAGGCAGCTGCCAGCCAAGCGCGCTCATCATTTACCGAGTCGATTGACAGCGCGCCCACAGCGCATCCCATTGCGACAGATCGAGCGGCATCCCCGGTACGTTCTGCACCTCGAGACGATGATCGCGACGCCAAGACGTCGGCGACGCTTGCAAGCGCGCGCCCGCGCGTTGCAGCAGCACCCAATCATCCTCACCCACTCTGATAACAGCCTTGAATCGCTCGATCGCACGATTGAGTTCGGTATCCGCCAAAAGCGCTGCCATTAATCGTGCTTCGGAAAACTCATACGAACGATCGAAAACCCACCGCGCACCCTGACGCTGCAAAACCTCGATCAGACGCCGCTCGGCACCAGGACCTATTGCGACGATGTCACCTAAATGTCGGTGTTGGTGATCTTCATGACGGTGACGCTCGTGGTCATGCAAATCCGATCGCGACACGATGGGGCGCGGCGCCGCGGATAATCCCTCGTACACCAACCATGGTCGCATCGAATCGCTGCGATGCCAGGCACCGCTCGCGCGCTTGGTGGGAAAAAGTGTGCCTACGAGCGAATCGAAAGCAGCACGATCCTCAGGCGAAGCCAAATCACTCTTGCTGAGCAAGAGCACATCGGCAATCTCGGCAACCGCCCGCGTGATCTCATCAGTATCAACCTTGGCGAGATCCTCAGCCGTCATCAGGCCGACGATCAAATCAAGCGAGATCCGGCCGGCAGCTTGGTGGGCCAACAGTTCGTCGATGATCCCGGCCGGATGCCCAAGACCCGAGGGTTCGACCAGAATGCGATCGGGTCGCGTGGTGGTGACGAGCTCATTGAGATTGCGACGAAAATCCGCTTCACCGGCACAGCAGAGACAACCACCCGGTACGAGCCGTACATCGAATGGGCCAGTCGCGGCCGATGCCACCGTCAGCGCATCGATACCCGCATCGGTGAATTCATTGAGGAGAACGACCCAGTTCTCAGCGGCGGGCTTATCCGCTACGAGCTGTGATAATGCAGTCGTCTTACCGGAGCCCAACGGGCCGGCTACGACCCAAACCGGAATCGGAGCGTCGTTCACACGCCATCAAAGCTCGTGATCGAACCGTACAAATCGGGTCGTCGATCGCGAAAGACGCCCCAACTCGCGCGCTGAACGGCAAGCTCCGTCAGATCGAAGTTGGCCGTCAACACGGCATCGCCCTCATCGCCAGCCTCTGCCACCAGTGCACCGCTCGCATCGGCGATGAATGATGAACCGTAGAAGCGAATGAACACCTCATCGGATCGCTGGATCGACCGCTCGACACCCCAACGGTTGGCCGCAAGCAACGGCATGACATTCGCTGCGGCGTGGCCTTGCTGAGTGCGTTGCCAGTGACGACGCGAATCGAGCGGCGGCGCCGGTGGTGGCTCACTGCCGATGGCCGTGGGATAGAGCAGCAATTCTGCGCCTTGGAGCGCCATGGCACGTGCGCACTCAGGAAACCACTGATCCCAACAGATACCCACACCGATACGACCGAAGCGTGTCGACCACACTCGAAAGCCCGTATCACCGGGGCTGAAATACTGTTTTTCCTGATAGCCCGGCCCGTTCGGAATATGTGACTTTCGGTAGGTACCGAGCAAACGACCATCTGCATCGAGCATCGCGACAGTATTGAAGAAAGCTTGACCTGCTCGCTCAAAAAAACTGATGGGTAGCACCACACCGAGCTCCCGCGCGATAGGCGCAAAATGTCGCAGCGCCGGATTTTCATCGACCGTCGTTGCGAGAGCGAAATGCCGCACATCCTGATCGATGCAGAAATACGGTGTCTCGAATAACTCCTGCAGCAGAATGACGTTCGCACCCGCCGCCGCGGCGCG
>CAIVYV010000287.1 GCA_903910215.1 uncultured Pseudomonadota bacterium | reverse complement strand
CGCCAGCTCTCGCATACGCTGCAAGCTGTTGGTGATACCGTCCATGCCGCCTTCAGCGGTCTGGGCGAGCGAGATGCCATCCCCGGCGTTGCGGATCGCCTGGTTGTAGCCGCGCACCTGCGCGGTCAGACGCTCGCTGATCGCAAGACCCGCTGCGTCGTCCTTCGCACTATTAATACGCAGGCCCGTGCTCAGGCGCTGCAATGCCGTCGACATTTGAACTGACGTATTAGCCAGTGACCGTTGGGCCACGATAGAGGCTAGATTGGTGTTGATGACCGTACTCATGAGGTTCTCCTAGGCGACATTTCCGGGTGTTGACCGACAGACGCGCTGCCGGGTTGGTGGACCCTTTATGCCGTTATGTTTGCGACACCCCTTCAACGGCGCACAGAACAAATCAAGTACGGTGAATCACCTTTGCTGCATCGATGTTCGATGCAGTTCCGGAACTGCGGCCGGTCACCGTTCCGGAACTGGATCCGGAACTAGTTCCGCATAGGCCCCGACAACGAAATATGGCTATTTTTCAGGGCGCAGCAGCACGAGAACGCTGCTCGGATGCGCGTTGGCCTGGATATCCATCACGCGATTCGACTCCAACTTCACCTGAGCCTTGACCCGGGTGAGCGCATCGCGAATGAAAGTGTCGTCGACAAGACGAATTTGCCCGGTGCTGTAACTTTCCGTGGCCATTCTCAGATTGGTCACGGACGCCTCGAGATGCCCCAGGATCTGCTCGACCCGAGAACGGAACTCACCTAGCTGCAAACGGGCAGCGGCCACCGCCTGAGAGGCGGAACGAGCGGCAGCAGGAGTGGATACATCGATCGTTGGAATCGGCGACGGGTTAGCCGAGGCATTGCCTTCACTACCGGTCTCGACGGGGGCGGACTCCGCGGTGACTTCGCCGGTGCTCGTTTCCGAAACACTCGGCTCCGGAACAACGCTTTCCTGCCCAAACAGCGTGCGCCCCCAGTCCTGCTCCGCGTTACGTGAGATCGCATCACGCAGTCCGGTCAATTGAGTTTGCAGCGCCAAGCGCTCTTGCGGCACCAGCCCTTCGTCCTGCGCCTGCATCGCGATGTCCGCCATCTGCCCCAGCGTACCGTCGATGGAATTCAGCAGTTCCTCGGCTGACTGCGCGACGGCAATTCCCTCACTCAAGCGACGAAGCCCCTCATCGAGACCCCTGATCTGCGACTCAAGCCGGACCGAAACTTCAGCCGCTGAAGCGCCGTTTTGACCCGACGAGGACCGTAATCCAGTAGACAACTGGAACATGGCCGTCGCCAATTGGTTTTGCGCTGTAGCGATACTGCGCTTAACCCCGGGGGACAGAACGACCGTGTTGGTGACCGACAGCATGGGCTGATCCGCAAATGAGCAATGCGATCAGCCTAATGAGAGTGAACGGAAAACTGAAGGGCCCGATGAGTTCGAGCGATCCGTTCCGTGACGCAGTGCCATAAATCCCCGCTGCGCACTGCGGAGGGGTTACCCCCGCAGTGCGAGCGGTAGAACCGTGGTCTGACGTTGTCGCGGCGCCGACCCCGGTTCGGTTCTGTCATTGGATGTATCGGTCACCGCGCCATGGACTTTAGCGCCGTACCAGAAATATATGATGCCGAAAGGTATCCGGCGCTCCGTCCGGGCACCGGGGCAGGCCCCAACTCCTGCCCCGGTGCCCGACGGAGTTATTCAGGCTCAGCGCAGCAGCGAGAGCACGTTCTGAGGGATCGCATTGGCCTGCGAGAGCACGGCGGTGCCGGACTGCTGCAGGATCTGCAATCGGGTGAGCGAGGCGGTCTCGGCGGCAAAGTCGGCGTCCTGGATGCGCGAACGCGAGGACTGCAGATTCTCCACCGTCACGCGCAGGTTCGAGATCGTCTGCTCGAAGCGGTTGATCGAGGCACCGAGGTTCGCTCGGGCCGAGGTCACCGTGACCAGCGCGCCATCGATCGTCGAGAGCGCCGAGCTCGCATTGGTCATCGTCGTCACGTCCACTGCGGCAGTCAGACCCAGCGCCGTGGCACCGAGGTTGGTGATCGAGTCGACGCTGATCGTCTCGCCTGCGTTCGCGCCGACTTGGAAAGCCGCCGCCGTGAAGCTGCCATCAAGCAGGCTCTTGGTGTTGAACTTCGTCTGCTGCGAGACGCGATCGATCTCGGTCTTCAGCTGCGAGAACTCGGCGTTGATCGCCGTGCGATCGGCCGTCGTGTTGCTGTAGTTGGCCGCCTGTACGGCCAGCTCACGCATACGCTGCAGGCTGTTGGTGATGCCGTCCATGCCGCCTTCAGCGGTCTGGGCGAGCGAGATACCATCTCCGGCGTTTCGAATGGCCTGGTTATAGCCGCGCACCTGCGCGGTCAGACGTTCGCTGATCGCCAGGCCCGCTGCGTCGTCCTTGGCGCTGTTGATGCGAAGGCCCGTGCTCAGGCGCTGCAACGCCGTCGACATCTGGACAGAGGTGTTCGCCAGCGATCGCTGTGCGATCACTGATGCAACGTTGGTGTTGATCACTGTACTCATGACTGCCTTTCTCCTGCGCTTCGGGCTTCCGGGAGATTTCTTCGTCCCCTCGGGTGGTGCACCCTCTGCGATTGACTGTTTTGCGACGGGGCGATACTCCGTCGGCCGAGCGCAGCGCCGCAATGGCAGTCGTGATCAGGCGCTCTAAATCGTGATGGAGTTCCGGAAATACAGCAAAAAACCCCGATATCCGGACCCTTCCTGCACCGCGGGCGACAAGCCACGGAGCAGATCGAAGCCGGACACCGGGGGTGTCACGAAACACCAATTTTTTCAGTGTCCAGGCGAGTTCGGATGCACCACCACCCTCGCCCGCCCGGGGCACTGACTTACTCAGCAGTCACTCATTCAGCAATCAACAATCAACTCAATAGGAACCTGTCTTCCTCATCCTCAACGCAACAGCGAGAGAACGTTTTGCGGGATGGCATTG
>CAIVYV010000286.1 GCA_903910215.1 uncultured Pseudomonadota bacterium | reverse complement strand
TTCGGAGTCACACGCCACGGCCGTGTGATCTTCTACGACTACGACGAACTCTGTCGTGTCACCGATTGTCGATTCCGGGAAGTTCCGGTAGCCGATAACGACGAAGACGACATGCGCGCTGAGGCCTGGTTCTATGTCGCAGAGAATGATGTGTTTCCGGAGACCTTCGTCAACTTCCTCGCTTTCGACGATTTGCAGCGAGCGGCATTCATGCGTACCCACGGCGATCTACTGACGGCGGATTTCTGGCGCAGCATCCAGCAACGCACCAAAGCGGGTGAGGTTCTGGAAGTTTTGCCCTATCAACCGCGCCGCATTCGTGCCGCAGGGAGCATCGTGTCTTGAGCCCAATTGCCTACGCGATTCCGATCTTCATGCTCAGCATCTTGGCCGAGTATCTGCTCGCGCGACGCCGCGCACCCGGCGCTTACGACATCGCCGATGGCGTCACGAGCCTGCACTTTGGCGTGTTGAGTCAAATCGCCGGTGCTTTCACGTATCTGCTGACCATCGGTATTTATAGCTGGACGTTCGAGCACTTTCGACTGACGACACTGCCGCAGAACGAGTGGTGGGTTTGGGTGCTCGCACTGTTGTTCTACGATTTTTGTTACTACTGGGTGCATCGCGCGGGCCACGAGGTCAATCTGCTTTGGGGCGCGCACCAAGTGCATCATTCCTCGGAGTACTACAACCTCACCACGGCGCTCAGACAAACCGCGACAGGCGCTTTCACGGCGTGGCCCTTCTATCTCGCCATGGCGATTGCCGGCATCCCGCCCTTTGTTTTTGCGGTCGTCGCCCTGATCGATCTGCTCTACCAATACTGGGTACACACCCAACTCGTGCCCAAGCTCAGTGTGCTCGATCGTATTCTCGTCACGCCGTCCAATCATCGCGTGCATCACGGACAGAATGATTACTGTCTCGATCGCAACTACGGCGGCATCTTCATTTTCTGGGATCGCCTGTTTGGCACTTTCACCGAAGAGCGCGACGATGAGCCGGTCGTCTATGGAATCCGCTCGCCGCTCGCCAGTTACGACCCGGTATGGGGCAACCTCAACGTTTATCGAGACATCGCGCGGCGATCACGGGCAGCACCGAATCTCTGGAAGGCGATCGGTGTTTGGTTCGAACCGCCCGCGGGACGCGGGAAACAGCCGCCACCGATGCCCCCCAATTTTCAACGCTACGACTCAACGGCCAGCATGGCTGCACGTCGCTATGCGCTGTGGCAATACGTGCTCTTGATCGCACCGGCGACCCATTTCATCGCGATTGCTCGGCAACTCGAGTGGCTCGAGCGCGCGCAATACGCGCTCATCCTGGTTGCCTGGGTTTGGAGCTTGAGCGGCGTACTCGAAGCCAGAGCGCAGTCACGACTCGTCGAAACTCTTCGGGTCGTTGCGACCGCCGCGCTACTGCTCTTCGGTGCGTCTTGGTTTGACCTCGCGATGGATCTCATCTGGCGAACGCTCTTCACGCTGCTGATGCTGGCACCACTTTGGTCTCTGTACCGAGACGATCAGGCGGCGACTCCCACCCCTTCGAGTCGATCCTCGATATCTGCGTAGAGACCCTGCAAGCGCTCGAGTGTTACGGCGTCGGCTTGCCACATACCCCGTCCGTTGGCCTCGATGAGCCGACCAACCGCGTTGCGCAAGGCCTGCGGATTAGCCGTCTCTAGACGTCGACGCATCGACTCATCGAGCAAAAAGGTCTTGGCGGCGTCATCGAATACCCACTGATCGACGGAGCCGATCGCGCCCCAGCCGACCAAATGCGTGAAGCGGTTACTGATCTCGGCGGCACCGCTGTGGCCGTGCGCGAGCATGCCCTCGTACCACTTGGGGTTCAGTAGCTTTGAACGCGCTTCGATACGCAGCAACTCGTCCGACCCTGCCACCTTCACATCGCCGGTGTAAGTCTCGGCATAGGTAAGCGGCACTTTGCCGCTTTGGCTTTTTTGCGCAGCGAGCTGGATGGCACCGGAGTGGCCGTAATAGTGGGTCATGTCGGTCAGACCGTATTCGACCGAATCGATGGCCTGGAAGACATGATCCACCTTGCCTAACAAATTTTTGAGTGTGGCCGGCGCAGCCGCGCCGTTGCGCTTACCACCCGCCGTATAGGCGTTGCGCTTCTCGTACATCGAAGCGAGCTCGGCGGACTCTTCCCACTGACTCTCCTCGATCAGCTCATCCACGCCGGTACCGTAAAGGCCAGGTGCCTGCGTGAAGATTCGAGCGGTTGCCTCATCGAGACTGCGACCGTCGGCGAGCAGATCATCGGTGTGCGCCTTGATGAAGTTGCTCTCGCGTGGCTCATCGACTGTCGCTGCGAGTCGAAACAACTCATCGAGCAGATCGAGCGTCATCTGGAAAGTGTCACGGAATATCGATGACACATCGAGCAAGACATCGATACGCGCACGTCCCAATTGCTCAAGCGGAATGAGTCTATAGCGGAAGATCTTGCCTTGCCCGTCACGCTCAGGCTCTGCACCGATCAACGCCAGTACGACACCGAGCCCCTCGCCTTCGCTCTTGATGGTATCCATGGCCCAAAGCGCCTGCGCCACCGTGCGCGGCAAGGAACCGTGCTCGATGAGGTGCTTCTGCAGTAGAGCCTCGGCCATGCGCCGACCACGCTCGAGGGCGAGATCGGTCGGCAGACGCCAAGGGTCGATGCCGTGAATGTTACGTCCCGAAGGCAGCGCCGCAGCGCCGGCTCGCACCGGGTCCGCTCCGTAGGCGGGTCGGATGTAGCCACCGTCCAAAGCATGCATCAAGGCGTCGAGTTCTTCGCCGCACCGCGACATACCGGTCAGGATGCCGCGACCTTCGTTGATGTGCTCTAGGAGCGAACCGGGCGCAGGAATCTGCGCCGCGTGCTCACGCCAGACCCGTGCAGGATCTTCTCGACCGAGCACCGAACGCTCAACGAGAGCGTCGCGCAATGCGCGTACGATGGCAGACTCGAGTCCCAAATTCTGGGCGATGGCGGTGAAACCACCCATACCTCGACGTGGAACTTCCATCGACGCTTCGATCAGAGCGCGAGCGCGCTGTCGATCCGGTGCCTGACCGAAGACATGCAGGCCATCGCTGATCAGTCGATCTTCGATGGAGGCCAGCCACGCTTGGACTCTCACACGATAAGCATCGATCGATTCGTCGGCTAAGCGCACGAGCTCCGGCAGCAAGCCCTCAAGCGTATCGTTCGGATCGTCTAGGCGAGCACGAACCTGCGCGAGCTGCTTGTAGAGACCCGCTCGTGCGTATGGTGGCACCGCGTGACTCACGATGGTGGCATACGCGCGGCGCCGCGCGATCGCAGCCTCGGCCGGATTATTGAGCGGATACAGATACAGATTCGGCAAACTACCAAGCAGCTGATCCGGCCAGCAATCAGCCGTCAGTGCCGCCTGCAAACCCGGCATCCATTCGGCAGTGCCGTGCATGCCGACATGGATCACCGCATCGGCTTTGAAGCCCTGCTTCAACCACGCGTAGAAAGCGGCGTACTGATGATGTGGCGTGAAAGTTCGATCAAACAGCAACTTCATCGGATCGCCCGGCACGCCCATCGGTGGCTGCACGCCGAGTAACACATTGCCGTATTCCAAAGTATCGAGTCGCAAGGCATCTCGACCCGCAGGCGCGATATCCCCCGGGGCAGCACCCCAATAACGATCGATTCGATCAGCCGTCTTGCTGCTGATCAAACCGCGATACTGCGTGTTCGTCAGCGCATGCGAGCTCTCGCCTTTGGCGAACGACTCGAGCTTGACGAGTAACTCGTCCATCTCGAGCGGCGCTCGACCAATCGAGTAACCGGATTTCTTCAAACGTTTGAGCACAGCGATGATGGAAGCTGGCACATCAAGCAGCGCAGCCGTACCGGTCTTGCCGAGGCCAGGCGGGAAGTTGTACAGCACGATCGCGACCTTGCGCTCGGCGGCAGGTTTGCGTCGCAGACGGATCCAGCCCTCGACCTGATCGATAGCGCGTGCGATACGATCCGGCACCGCCGTCAACTCGCCGTCCTTGATGGCTCCCAGTGCGACACTGCTCGCCACGCCATCCATCTCGGGCAAGTCATACATGACGACCGATTGCATCGAGATCACGCCACGCTGCTGCCAGTCACGCTCGTCCTGCATCAGCAGCGGTTGCGCCACAACGTAAGGCACATCGAGCTTGGCCAGCAAATCCGCTGCCGTTTCGTGATAGTGCCCAGGCTTGGTGGAAGATGCCGGCCCACCGACGATCGAGAACCCCATAGTCGAGAGCAAGGCATCAATGGGTTGATCGACCAACCACTCGCGCACAGCCACATGCGCTTCAATGCCGGAGACGAAGACCGGCAACACCGCAAAACCGCGCGCTTCGAGTCCATCAGTCAACTGCTGCAGATACGCGAGGCGTTGCACCACATGCTTGCGCATACCGAGTACGGCAACGAGTGGTTGGCCTTTCTGATAACGACCGTTCTTCTTCGCCCATTTGAGATAGGCATCGGGATTCTCGAACAACGTACCGCTGCGCGGATCCCAGCAGCCCATCGTTGGAATGATACTAACCGGTGCGACGTCGATCTTCTGACCGAAGGTATCCCGTACGATCAACTTGATCATCTCGGTGATGTTGCGAGCATCGGGCTGATTCCAATACAGGTTCACACCGAGCCAGGTCCGAAAGCCGGCCAGTTTCTGCGGAATCAGCGGCAACATCTTCGAAGCGATTTTGACGAGCTTCGTGTAAGCGTAGAGCGCATCCTCGTCGCGCCCGCGCGTGATTAGCCGCATCAGCAGCTTGACCGCTTTAGGCGCTTCGCCTTTCTTTTCCTTAAAGCGATGCTCACCGACACGGGTGAGCGCCATCACCTCAGGCATGCTCTCGTAGGCGAAAACGGCCTTCGCGGACGAAGTCTCGAGATGCCGAGCGAGCCAATCGGCTTGTGAACGTAAATTGATGAGACTGATGAAGACCACATCCGAGCGCGCCAGATCCTGCGCAAGCGCCTCGCTGCCCTCATCGACATGAGCATCGTGATATCGGCGCAATTCGACCCGCAGGCCCGCTTTCGACAAAGCCTGTTCGACGTCCGTCCAGACGGCCGCATTGAACCGCTCGATCCCGACGATGAAGGTGATCGTGGTCATGCATCCCTCCCGATTGACATATCGGAGTGTCTTGTTATGTTGACACATTGAAGGTCGGGTCACCACCCACCGTCTTCGGGGGCGCTTTGCAACAGACTTTTCCCTTTACGGCGATCGTAGGACAAGACGATCTCAAACTCGCCGTGCTACTTAGCGTGATCGATCCAGCCATCGGTGGTGTGTTGATCACAGGTCATCGCGGCACCGCCAAGAGCACGGCGATCCGCGCCCTCGCCGATCTGCTACCGCCGATCAAAGTCGTCGCCGATTGTCCGTATCGCTGCGACCCAAGCCAGACCTCTCCCGAATGCCCGCACTGTTCGAAACAGCGAACGCTGAAATCGCAGATCCAACCAGTACCCGTTGTCGATCTACCACTCGGCGCTACCGAAGATCGTGTCGTCGGTTCGGTCGATCTGGAGCGCGCACTGGTCGATGGCGTCCAGGCGTTCTCGCCAGGTTTGCTGGCTGCAGCACATCGCGGCTTTCTCTATATCGATGAGGTAAACCTGCTCGAAGATCATCTCGTCGACCTGCTACTTGATGTCGCTGCCAGTGGTCGAAACGTGGTCGAGCGCGAGGGCTTGAGCGTGCGTCACCCGGCGCGCTTCGTTCTCATCGGCTCGGGGAACCCAGAAGAAGGCGACTTGCGCCCGCAATTGCTCGACCGCTTCGGACTGCATGCCCGAATCAAGACGCTGCATGATATCGAGCAGAGAGTCGAAGTCGTTCGTCGACGACTCGCGTTCGAAAACGACGCGTCAGCCTTCATTGCAAGCTTCGAAAAAGAACAAAGTGCGCTGCGCAAGCGACTGCAGAAGGCCATCAACGCGAAACCCAAAGTCACCTTGCCCGACGCAGCACTCATGCTCGCCGCACAACTCTGCGATCGTCTCGGTATCGACGGACATCGCGGCGAGCTCGCCCTCACCCGCGCTGCCGTAGCACTTGCAGCCTACGAGGGCAAAAAATCCGCTGATCCCGAGCTCGTGGCGCGAGTCGCTCCGCTCGCACTCGCACATCGTCTGAGAAAAGACCCTCTCGAGCCTGCGGCTGACGATGAGCGCGTCAAGCGAGTGCTCGAAGACGCACTCGGCTAACGCGCGAGATATTCCGCGCAATGCCGCAGCAATCTTTGACGCGTATGCCGATCGGCGGCCTCGTGGCACTCGATGTGCCACGTCTGGCGTTGATGCTGTTGGCAGTCGATCCAGCGTTGCGGGGCGTCGCCCTAGCGGCGCCCGCAGGCAGCGGCAAGAGCGCACTGCTGCATGGCATGCGCGAACTGCAACCGGATCTACCCTGGGTGGAGTTGCCGCTCGGCTGTGACAGCGAGGCCTTACTCGGCGGACTGGATCTCGAAGCCACCATGCACCAAGGCCGCCGCGTGATCCGCTCCGGCGCACTCGCCCGCGCACACGGCGGGTTTTTGTTAGCGGAGTCCTGCAACCTCATGGACGACGGCAGCGCTAACACGTTGCTCGGCGCACTCGAGGATGGCGTCGTCCGCATCGAGCGCGAGGGCCTCAGTTTGCGCAGCCCCGCCGAATTTCGCTTGCTGACGAGTTTCGATCCGGCAGAGGGCGCACCGCGGGCACACCTCCTCGATCGACTCGGCATGGTGGTGATGATGCCGACGATTCGCGCCGGCGAGGCACGCGCGAGCATCGTCCGGCGACACTTGCAACCGGATACCGAAACCTGGAGTGATGAAGCTCAATTGTTGCGCGGTCTGATCGAGAGCGCTCGCGAGCAGTTATCACACATCAAACTTGGTGACCCGCAACGTCGTGAATTGATCCGCATGGCTGACGCGCTCGACGTGCAAGGACATCGCGCCGATTTATTTGCCATTCGCGTCGCTCGCGCGAGCGCCGCCTTAGGTTTACGCGATGAGGTGCAGCGCGAGGATCTGGAGCTCGCGGCACGACTCGTCCTGCTACCTCGTGCTACTCGGCATCCGGATACGACCCAAAGTGCGCCACCGCCTGAGCCGACCACGCCCGACTCATCACCGCCACCTGACCCGCGCGATGACATCGAGCCAGACTCGGACTCTGTACCGTCAGAAGATCAACTCGAACTCGCCGAGGAAGTGCTGGAATCACTGGCCGTCGAGTTGCCCGATGCCCTCTCTTCACTTTCGTTTGCGAGACAGCGCAGCGGTCGCAGCGGATCGCGAGGCGCCACCAGCGGACAACGTGGCAGGCATGTGTCGAGCGTGCCCGGCTTGCCGCGCGGCCAGCGCCTCGATGTCATCGCAACCTTGCGCGCCGCCGCTCGCTGGCAGCGAGTCCGAACACACCGTCGCCCAGGCATCGCTCTTACGAGCGATGACTTTCGAATCAAAAAATATCGCAGTAAGGCCGGCGCACTTTTCATCTTTGCCGTGGATGCGAGTGGCAGCATGGCACTCAATCGCATGCGACAGGCGAAGGGCGCCGTTCATGCACTACTCGAACAGGCTTACGTCAATCGCGATCGAGTCGCTCTACTGGCTTTTCGAGGTCAGGAAGCCAACCTGCTACTGCCACCGACCGGCAGCGTTGAGCTATTGCGTCGCGCAGTCGATCAGTTGCCGACGGGTGGTGGCACGCCGATCGCCGCGAGTCTCGTAGCGAGCCTAGACGTTGCGGATCAAGCAAAGCGACGTGGCTTTGGCAATATCGTGCTCGTACTGCTCACCGATGGGCGCGCCAATGTGGGATTAAAAGCCGATCGCGCTGGAGTTGATGCTGAAGTAACACAACTAGCGCGCGCCGTCGCTGCGACAGGTATTCGATCGCTCGTAATCGATACACAGCGCAGTTTCTTGAGTCAGGGCAATGCGACTCAATTGGCCCGCGCTCTCGCCGGCGATTATCTGTATCTACCCAATGCGCAAGGCACGGCGATCGCCGCGGCAGCTCGTCAGGTTGCGAGCGCCTGAGCGAGATCGGCTTTGAGATCCTCGAGCGCCTCGAGTCCGATCGACAGTCGTACCGTCGAGGCATGAATGTCGGACTTGCCCCGATCTTCGGCATCCAGATCTTTCGGTTGCATTAACTGTGGTGGCATCACCAATGACTCGGTCGAGCCGAAGCTCGGCGTCATCGCAAAATAACGCAACTTCTCGGCGAACTGCCTGCCAGCCTCGGCACCCGCCACCACATCGAACGTAATCACGCAGCCGAAGTCGCGCATCTGTCGCCGCGCGAGCTCGACGCCACGGTGCGAAGCGAGGCCCGGGTAGCGGACTCGCGCGCAGGCCGGGTGCGATTCCAGAAACTGCGCGATCGCCAAAGCTCGAGCGGACTGCTCGCGGTAGCGCAACAGATAGGTTTTCAGACCACGCACCATGAGAGATGCCGACAAGGGATCAAGCTGTGCACCGAAGAGACCGAAGTCATGTCTCAGACGCTCGATCGTCGCGCGATCGCCGATCACCGCTCCACCCATGACATCGCCCGCACCGGTCGTGAACTTGGTCAGACTGTGGATATAGAGATCGATATCGAATTCGCCGTGCTGATGGAAGCCAGCCGAAGTGTTGTCGATGACCGTCGTCACGCCGAACTCCCGCGCCATCGCGGTCAGCGCGGCGATATCGGCGATCTTATTAACCGGATTGGTCGGACTCTCGAAAAACATGACCTTGACCGGCCGCGACGCGAGTACGGGGCGCACCCCCTCGAGGTCTTCGATCGAGAGCATGGTATGCGAGACACCGAAACGCGCGAGCAATGTGCGGATGATGTGCCGGGTGGGACCGTAACCCTCGACGAAAAACAGCACGTGATCGCCCGTCTGGGTCAGTGCGAGCAAGGTCTGCGCGATGACGTTCACACCTGATGCGGTGGTGAGACACTCCTCACGTCCCTGCAACGAGGCCAACAACTGCTCCAGCTGCCGGACCGTCGGATTGGAGGCTCGGGAGTAGAAGAAGCCGGGACGTTCGCCGCGGTAGACACGCAGAGTCTCGGCAACGGTCTCGGTTTCCCATTTGACGTTCTGATAAATCGGAAACAGCAACGGATGATTGTCTGCAGGCGTTTCGATGGTCGCCGGATGCTGCAGCGCCGTCTCGGCTCGCTCTTTTTCCTTCATCGTTCCGATTGTACCGAAACGCTCATCGCTCGCTTGTCAGGGATTTCCGTCGTTGCGCGCCATGCGTTCTTCACGGGCGCGCCGCTGCTCCTCGCGGCGCATATAGAGCGTGGAGAGCACCACACCCACCGCAACCACCAGCACCATCAACGTCGCTAGGGCGTTGATGTCCGGACTGACCCCACGTCTGACTCGCGAAAAAATCTCCATGGGTAGGGTCGAAGAACCCGGACCGGAGACGAATTGTGCGATCACAACGTCATCCCAAGACAGCGTGAAAGCCAGCAGCCAACCCGAAATCAG
>CAIVYV010000285.1 GCA_903910215.1 uncultured Pseudomonadota bacterium | reverse complement strand
GCCGCGCGTTGTGTTGAGATCTCCGAGCGCTTTGGCGACGACGTGTTCTACTCGGCCATGGATGCCATGCTCGATCGCAACAAGCGCGCGATGCGGGCTCTGATCCGTCAGAACGTGCCGGAAGCGAAGCAGTATTTCGAAGACTACATCTGCGACGACGGCCTCAACATGGGCCCGTATCGCATCAAGTGCAGCATGTGGCGCGAAGGTGACAAGTGCATCTTCGACTTCACCGGTACCGACCCGCAGTCGATTTCCTCGATCAACTTCTTGTTGAACGAAGAAATGTTCAAGATGTTCGCGGGCATCTACATGATCATGGTCTTCGACCCGCAGATCCTGTTCAACGACGGGTTCTATGATCTCATGGAAGTGCGCATCCCGCCGGGTTCGCTGCTCAAGCCCTTGAAGCCCGCTGCGCTATCGTGCCGCACGCACGCCCTCGGTCGTATCTTCGACATCCTCGCGGGCTTGCTCGGTCAAGGTAATCCCGACTTCATGTGCGGCGCCGGCTTCTCGGACAGCCCGCACTTCATGTACTCGGGCTACGACAAGAACGGCGAGTGGTACCAGCTGTACCAGATCACCTTCGGTGGCATTCCGGGCAAGCCGTTCGGCGATGGTCCGGATGGTCACTCGCTGTGGCCGTCGTTCACCAACGTCCCGAACGAGTTCCTCGAGAGCTACTTCCCGCTGCGTATCGACATCTACGAAACCATCGCGGACACCGGCGGCGCCGGCAAAAACCGCGGCGGCAACGGCCTGCGCATTGGCTACCGCTTCCTCGAGCCCGGTGAAATCTCGATCCACGACGATCGTTGGCTCACCTACCCGTGGGGCGCCAATGGTGGCGAGCCCGGTGCCCGCAGCCGCAAGCTGCTGCAGCGCGCCAATGGCACCGAGGAGTTGCTCCCGTCCAAGATCGACCACGTCAAGGTGGAAGCGGGCGACCTGTTGATCGCCGACACCTGGGGTGGCGGCGGTTGGGGTGACCCGCTCGAGCGTGATGCAAAGCAAGTGGCGTTCGACGTCGTCGCCGGTCTCGTGACCGTCGATGGCGCCAAGCGCTACGGCGTCATCGTCGATGCTGATGGCAACGTGGATGAAGCGGCTACCGCCAGCTTGCGTAAGCAGATGGCGAGCAAGCGCGGCAAGAAGAAAATCTTCGATCGTGGTTTCGAGTCGATTGAAGAGCTCAAGTCGCGCTGCAAGGCCGAGACGGGCTTTGATCCACCGGCCGCGCCGCGCTTCACCAAGTGGGCTGCGGTAGCTGCCGAGGCGATGAAGCGCGCCGAGACTGCTGCGAAGAAGGGCTCAAAGGCCGCCTAAGGTCTTGAGCCTCATCGGGCCTTGAACGAAAGTCCTCGCATCAGAGTATGGTGCGAGGACTTTTTTCTTTTGCGAACGTCAAGCGGGGGAGAGCATGACGGATAAGTACGTCGGAGTGGGTTACTCCAGCGGCAATATCGGCTTCGGGAAGAGAGCGGCTGTGCTGGTGGTGGATTGGCAGCTGGCCTTCACGGACCCGCGCTTCGAGCTTGGTGGCCTAGAGCGGCTGCATCAGGCGCGCGACAACACTGCAGGCTTTCTGCAGGTGGCGAGACAGCACGGTTTGCCGGTTGCTGCTTGCTACACCGCGTACTGCAGTAGCAAAGATATGCCGCTCTGGAAGGTCGCTGCAGTTCGCAAAGAATTTTTCTATGGTCACGAGTGCACGGTCATGGACCCTAAAATCCACGATCCCTCGGATTTCACTTACTGCAAGAACGCGCCGTCGATGTTCTTTCAGACGCCGCTGATCACCTTCCTGGTCAAAGAAAACATCGACACGGTCTTGGTGACCGGCTGTACGACGAGCGGCTGCGTGCGCGCGACCATCGTCGATGCCTTTTCCTACGGTTTTCGGGTGCAGGTGCTCGCCGACTGTTGTGCCGAAGCCGAACAGGGACCGCACAATGACACGCTCCGCGATGTCGGTCGCCGCTATGCTGACGTCACGGATCGCGCCACCGCAGAAGCGTGGATACGCTCCTCGACGGGTCGGGAGCGCTGAACCCGTTGCCGCGCGAGACTTCTTCATGACCGTACAAAATCCGCAAAGACGGCTAGTACTGCAAGCGGCCCTGGCCGTGAGCGGGGGACTGTTGCTCCGCAGCGCGCCAGCGGCGGTGCTCGTGTCCGATACAACCGCGCGGTTTAGCGCCTATCTCGAAATCACGCCTGCGGGACGCATCCGAATCACGAGCCCGCAGTCGGAAATGGGTCAGGGTATCCACGATGCGCTTGCCAAGATTTTTGTCGAAGAACTCGAGGCAAGCTGGGAGGACGTCGAGATCCTCTTGCCGACGGCCGATGATGCGCTGGTCAACCCGGTAACTCGCCGTCATCGCACGGCCGCAAGTGAGTCTGTCGTGATCTACCGGGATGTCATGCGGCGGATGGGTGCGAGTGCCCGAGAGATGCTCGTACAGGCTGCCGCAGATCGATGGCAGGTCGCTGCCAGCGAATGTCAGGCCGAGCGCTCGACCGTGCACCATGCGACCTCGGGTCGAAAATTAGCCTTTGGCGCGCTGGCACCGGCGGCCGCCGTGCTGCCAGTGCCGCAGAACCCCGCATTCAAATCAGCCAAAGATTATCGATTAGTTGGCCGCACGACGCCGCGCAAGGACACGCCGCCGAAAGT
>CAIVYV010000284.1 GCA_903910215.1 uncultured Pseudomonadota bacterium | reverse complement strand
GGCCCAGGCGATCAAGGGGCGCCCAGCCACAGTCAAAAATTGCTTGGGAACAGTGCCCCCCAAACGCTTGCCGCGTCCGGCTGCCGGCATCACGAGCCAGTAGCGCGGCGGCGTCACAGGCGAACTCAACTCAGCGCTGCGCCGTGCGGGTTCGATCGGTCAACTCACTGGCGGGCGGCGCCGTGATGACCTTGGGCACGACCTGATAGAAAGATTCGCCGGGGCCGATCATGCCGAGCTCGCTGCGAGCCCGCTCCTCGATGGCCACGAGACCTCCCTTGAGGTCGGCAACTTCGGCAGCGAGCTGATCGTTGCGGCGCTTCAGTTCGGTGTTCGTGCTGCTCTGCTGAGCAACGGCGAGCTTCAATCGATGCACTTCACTGACGCCGTCCGCAGACAGCCAGATGCGGTACTGCAACAGCACCGTCAGCGCAACGAGACCCCCTGCGAACACTCTGATCATTATGGATTTAAAGGTTAAACCTTGATTCGAGCAAAAGAAAGTCTTTCAGCTCAGAGTTTTACGGGGAAAGCCTCGCGCCCCGCGTAACGCACCTTGCCGCCGAGCTCCTCTTCGATACGCAGCAGCTGGTTGTACTTGGCGATACGATCGGAACGCGACATAGACCCGGTCTTGATCTGAGTTGCCGCGGTGGCAACGGCAATGTCGGCGATCGTCGAATCTTCGGTTTCACCCGAGCGATGCGAGACAACCGCTGAGTAACCTGAACTCGTGGCGAGTTCGATCGCTTCGAGCGTTTCGGTCAAGGTGCCGATCTGGTTGACCTTGATGAGGATGGAGTTCGCGATGCCCTTGCGGATGCCATCAGCCAAAATCGCCGTGTTGGTGACGAAGAGGTCATCGCCCACGAGCTGGCAGTCAGCGCCCAACTCCTCGGTGAGTCCCGCCCAACCGGTCCAGTCGGCCTCAGCCATGCCATCTTCGATGGTGATGATCGGGTACTTGTCGACGAGCTTACGCAGATAGCGCGTGAACTGCGCCGCGGTGAAGCTGCGGCCCTCGCCGTGCAACTCGTAGCGACCCTTCTTGAAGAACTCCGAACTGGCCACATCGAGGCCGAGGTAGATGTCTTTGCCCGGGCGATAGCCCGCCTTCTCGATCGCCTGCAGCAGCAACTTCAGCGCCGCTTCGTTCGAGGCGAGATTCGGTGCGAAACCCCCCTCGTCGCCCACGGCCGTGGTCAGCTTCTTGCCCTTCAGAATGCCCTTCAAGGTGTGGAACACCTCGGCGCCCTGCTGCAGCGCATGACTGAAGCTCTTGGCGCCGACCGGCAGGATCATGAACTCTTGGATATCGAGACTGTTGTCGGCATGCGCGCCGCCGTTGATGAGATTCATCATCGGCACCGGCATCACCGGCTTGCGACCCCGCGCGAGATAACGCCACAGAGACTGATCGGTATCCTCAGCAGCCGCATGCGCCACCGCGAGCGATACGGCGAGCAGCGCATTGGCACCGAGACGACCTTTGTTGTCCGTGCCATCGAGCGCAATCATGCGGGCATCTATGTCTTCCTGATCGCGCGCATCACGCTTGAGCAGGGCTGCGCGGATCACGGTGTTGACGTTGCGAACCGCCTTCAGCACGCCCTTGCCGAGATAGCGCTTCTTGTCGCCATCGCGAAGTTCGACCGCCTCGCGCGTACCGGTCGAGGCACCGGAGGGCACAGCCGCGCGACCGACGGCGCCGCTGGCGAGGATCACGTCCGCTTCGACGGTGGGATTGCCCCGAGAATCGATGATCTCGCGGGCTCGGATGTCGATAATGCGGCTCATTTTTGATCTTCCTCGAAAGGTTTGGATTTCACGATACGGTCAAGCTCGAGCAGCGTCTCGAGCAGTGAGGCCATGCGCGGCAACGGCCAGGCATTCGGGCCGTCGGACAAGGCTTTGGATGGATCGGGATGGGTTTCCATGAAAAGACCCGCAACGCCCGCCGCAACGGCCGCGCGCGCGAGCACCGGCACGAACTCGCGCTGCCCACCGGAAGCACTACCCTGCCCGCCGGGCAATTGCACCGAGTGTGTGGCATCGAACACCACGGGGCACCCCGTGCCGCGCATCACCGCGAGTGAGCGCATGTCCGAGACGAGATTGTTATAGCCGAAGCTGAAGCCTCGCTCACAGACCATGATGCCGGGGTTGCCTGTCGAGCGCGCCTTGTCGACAACGTTCTGCATTTCCCAGGGCGAGAGGAACTGACCCTTCTTGATATTGACCGGCTTGCCCTGCGATGCAGCCGCCACGATGAAGTTGGTCTGGCGACAAAGAAAAGCCGGTGTCTGCAAGACATCCACCACGGCCGCCACTTCCGCGAGCGGCGTGTCTTCGTGCACGTCGGTGAGCACCGGCACACCGAACTTGGCGCGCACACCCTCGAGCACCTTCAGACCCGCATCGATGCCAGGG
>CAIVYV010000283.1 GCA_903910215.1 uncultured Pseudomonadota bacterium | reverse complement strand
TCGCTCGTCAAAACCTCAGCCAGATTTTCCTGCCGATGGTTGATGACTCGATCTGCGCCGAGCTGTCGCAGGGCTTGGGCTTTGGTGTCGTCGGAGGTGATGGCAATCACGTGGCAACCGGCGAGCTTGGCGATCTGCACGACGAAATGCCCAAGGCCACCCGCAGCAGCCGATACTGCGACGACGTCGCCCGAGCGAGCTTCGCCGATGCGTTCGAGGCCGACCATTGCCGAGATACCAGACGGAATTAGCGCGAGGATCTGGGGGCTCGCCTCGCGCACTTTGATCACTCGCGAGACATCGGCGACCTGATACTCCCGATACCCCGTTCCAAGCTTTGACGTTGCAACGGCATCGCCTTCGGCAAGGCCCGTTACGCCTTCACCTACTGCGACGACATGCCCCACCGATTCGATTCCCATATCGAAGGGAGGCTTGACGTCAACATAGCGCACTGAATTACGGCAAAGGTTTTTGTCAAAGATGGCATTGCACCCGGCATAGCGGTTGCGGATGACAACTTGACCACGACCCGGCTCCTGCCATGTGGCAGTAGTAACTCCTGTCGAGCTGCGAAAGTCGCCCGTCAGTTTTTGGATGACCAGTTTCGGGTAAGTCGCAGGGTGGCTCATGACAGCGAGATCTCGTGACGTTCAGGGGGCGGCAAGCGTAGATTCGCCGAATCGATTCGTCCATGGGTGATCATCAACGTGCCAAGTTTGCTCATCACGGGGGCCTCGCGAGGGCTCGGTCTCGAACTCGTACGACAGTATCTGGTCGACGGGTGGGAAGTTCATGCGGGTATGCGTCATCCTGCTGCGGCCAGCGAGGATGTGCAGGCGCTAAAGCGTGTCTATGGCGATGCGCTGCAGTTGCAGCATATCGATGTGGAAGATCATGAATCGATCGAGCGGTTGGCTGCTCGATTGGCGGGGCGACCTATCGACGTGCTCATCAATTCAGCCGGCACGATGGGTAACGGGAGTTTCGCCGAGCAAGGCTTGCAGTTCGGCAAGTTCGGCAGCTCCGATTATCCTGACTGGGAGCGAGTGTTTCGAATCAACGTGTTAGGCCCGATGAAAATGGCCGAGGCGTTTGTCGAGCACGTTGCACGGTCACCGCAGAAAAAGATCGTGACGCTAACCAGCATTCTGGGCTCGATCGAGAAGAACCGCATCGGTGGTCTCTATGCGTATCGCGCCAGCAAAGCGGCCGTTAACGCGATCATGCGCTCGATGGCGATTGATTTAGTGCGTAGTCATGGCATCAAATCGACGGCGTTGCACCCCGGTTGGGTACGAACCGACATGGGTGGCCCGCATGCCGATATCGATGCGCCGACTAGCGCGCGTGGCATGAAAGAGCTTATCGCTCGTCTCGACGAGACAATGGTCGGTCGTTATTGGATGTATGACGGTAGCGAGCTGCCTTGGTGAGAGGGAGTCATGGTCGGCACTACCGATCACGAAACATCGTCGCCATGGTTTTTCGAGACGGATCGTAAGCCGAGTAGGTCTTGCCGATCGTTGCTGGATCGCC
>CAIVYV010000282.1 GCA_903910215.1 uncultured Pseudomonadota bacterium | reverse complement strand
GCTCTATCCAACTGAGCTACGGGCGCGCTGTCGACTGACCCCAAACGGGGGCGCGAAGTCTAGCACCCCCGCGGGCCGGAATCCCACCCCTCCAAGCTTCCAGTTGCCCGCCGCGCGGCCAGCATCAGACGGGCCTGCTATGCTTCGCGACGCACGCCATGACGACGTTATCCATCTGCATTCCCTCGCACGCCCCCCTCTCGGCGGCGCAAACGTCGATCGACTCCGCACTCGCTCTGTTGTCCTACGGGGACATCGAGGTCGTCATCAGTGACAACTCGGGGGATGCCGATAAGGCGGCAAAACTCGGTGCTATCGAGCGTGCGGGCTTTCGCTACCTCGTGTCTCCGCATCAAGATCCGATGCACAACTGGAGCCATGCCGTCGACAACGCGTCCGGCGAATTGGTCATGATGCTGGGCGACGACGATGTGGTGGCCGTGTTGCCGGGTTTTCGCCCCCGCACGACTGCTGAGCTGGCCGGGCTCGTCGGGTTGCGGCCCGCCTTCGCGATGTTCAGCAGTGGTCAAGGGGTATACCGACCCACACACTTCGGCGTGACCGGCGCCACCGCGGCGAGCCGCGTGCAGGAATACCTCGTCAAGAACGGCGGCTCAAACGTCACCGTCTACAGTGCCATTCGGCGAGACGTGTGGCGCAACCTGTTTGCAGGCTATCTGGCCCATCACCCCACTCGTGCTGGCTACACCGACTGGTCGTTGACGTTCGCGCTCGTCGCCACCGCACCCCTCGTTGAGGAAGGCAACCTGCTGTACCTCTACAACAACGCGAACTGGGCCACCGAAGAAAAGATCCGCGAGAACTCCCAGCGCGGCATGCAAAGCGTCGGGCTGCCCGCGGAGGCAGCGCAGATCCAGATGGCCCTGCAAGCCGTGGACGCCTTCGTCGCGGTATGCCGAAAGGATCTATCGTTGCCTGCCGATGAGAAACTCGAGGCCGGGCTGCTGGTTGCGGGTGTCTATTTCAATTCTCTGGTCACAGCATTGCAGAAGATCTTCGAGTCGGGAACGAATCCATCGCCGAAGTTGGTGCAGACAGCGAAGATCGCCTTGGGCGCGACGAACCCTGCAGAGCAGCTCGGTGCGTGTCTCGTCATCGTCGAGCTGTGGCTACCGCATCTGCGTGATGCGTACCAAGCATTTTTCAACGCGGTACTGGACCCCGCTGTAGCGGCCAAGGTCGGATTTGTTGGGGGCTAAGGCATGAAGTGCGTCTTGTTGGCAGGCGGTTTGGGCACGCGCATTTCGGAGGAAACGCATCTCAAGCCGAAACCGATGATCGAAATCGGTGGGCGCCCGATTCTGTGGCACATCATGAAATCCTACTCCGCACATGGAGTGAACGAATTCATCATCTGCTGCGGCTACAAGGGTTACGTCATCAAGGAATACTTCGCGAACTACTTCCTGCACATGTCGGACGTCACCTTCGATATGTCGAAAAACAAGATGGAAGTCCATCAGCGAAACGCGGAGCCCTGGCGAGTGACCCTGGTCGATACCGGGGACGCCACCCTGACGGGTGGCCGACTGAAACGGGTTGCCGCCTACTTGCGTGACGAAACCGAGTTCTGCTTTACCTACGGAGATGGCGTAGCCGATGTCGACATCGGCGCGTTGATCGCCTTTCACCGCAGGCACGGGAAGATGGCGACCGTCACCGCTGTGCAACCGCCCGGTCGGTATGGCGCGCTACTGCGCGAAGGCAACGTGGTGCAGGGGTTTCGGGAAAAACCGCCCGGTGACGGCGCGTGGATCAACGGCGGTTTCTTCGTGCTCTCCCCCGCGGTCATCCCCTACATCGAAGGTGACGAGAGTTCCTGGGAGGCCGGAGCGCTGGAGACCCTTGCAGCCGAGGGACAACTCGAAGCGTTCGAGCACACGGGATTCTGGCAACCGATGGACACGCTGCGCGACAAGAATCAACTCGAGCACCTCTGGTCCACCGGCAAGGCCCCGTGGAAATGCTGGGAGTAAATCTTTTCGGCGGCGCTTATCGCGGCCGGCGTGTGCTGCTGACAGGGCACACGGGCTTCAAGGGCAGTTGGTTGGCCCTGTGGCTGCGCGAAATGGGTGCCGAAGTCACGGGGCTCGCCCTGACGCCCGATACGGACCCGTGCCACTGGAACCTGCTGCAACTGCCCATCACCGATCATCGAATCGACGTGCGCGATGCTGCAGCGGTGCGACACGTCGTTGAGGCAAGCCGGCCTGAGATCGTGTTCCATCTCGCGGCTCAGCCGCTCGTTCGCCGCTCGTATCGGGATCCGCTCGAGACCTGGAGCACAAACGTGATGGGCACAGCCAACGTGCTCGAAGCGAGCCGACATGTTCCCGAGACCCGCGCGATCGTCGTTGTCACCACCGACAAGTGTTACGAAAACAGGGAGTGGCCGTGGGGCTATCGCGAAAACGATCGCCTCGGCGGCCATGACCCCTACAGCGCGTCGAAGGCGGCGACCGAACTCGTTGCAGCCAGCTTCCGCAGCGCATTTTTCGCATCGCATGCAGGCCCGCTGCTCGCTACGGCGCGCGCGGGCAACGTCATCGGTGGCGGCGACTGGTCGGAGGATCGACTGATCCCCGATCTGGTACGCGCAACGGTTCGCCGTGAGCCGCTCGAAGTGCGCTCGCCGAAGGCGACCCGACCATGGCAGCACGTGCTTGAGTCGCTGAGCGGGTACCTCCTGCTGGGTCAACGTCTGCTCGCCTCTGAAACTGCTGCGGCAGACGCCTGGAACTTCGGTCCCGAGCCGGAGGGGAATCGTTCGGTCCTGGAGGTGCTGAATCGATTCGCGCAACATTGGCCCGAGGCGCGCTGGCAACTCACCGCCTCGCCCCAACCACACGAGTCGACGCTGCTCTATCTCGACAGCGCCAAGGCGCGCAGCCTGCTCGACTGGAAGCCGGTTTGGAACATCGACAACGCGCTGTACTACACGGCGCAGTGGTATCGCCAGTGGTCCACCACGCACCAAGTGGTGAGCCGCGAACAGTTGACTGCCTTCATCAGCGCTGCCGTCGAAGCGAAAACAATATGGGCCAGCGCCTGAAGATCAGCGGGGCTGGTCTGGCTGGCGTGCACGTCGTGGACGCGACGCCTTACGCGGACGACCGTGGTTCTTTCGCTCGCTGGTTCTGCGCCCGTGAACTCGTCGATGTGCTTGCGGGCCGTCCGATCGTGCAGATCAACCACTCGCATACCGTACGAGTCGGGGCCGTACGCGGTTTGCACTTCCAGCATCCACCGCACGGCGAAATGAAGCTGATTCGCTGCCTGCGAGGCAGAGTGTTCGACGTCGCCGTCGATCTTCGGGCGGACTCGCCCACCTTCCTGCGCTGGCACGCCGAGGAGCTCTCCGCTGACAACGCGCGCATGGTGGTCATCCCGGAAGGGTTCGCCCATGGGTATCAGGTGTTGGAACCTGACAGCGAACTGCTCTATCTGCATACCGCGACTTACGAACCTTCGGCCGAAGGTGGCTTAAGATTCGACGATCCGACACTTGCGATCCACTGGCCGCTCGCAGTGACGGAGCTCTCGCCTCGCGATGCAAAGCACCCTTTGATCGATTCGTCTT
>CAIVYV010000281.1 GCA_903910215.1 uncultured Pseudomonadota bacterium | reverse complement strand
TCGAGCGAAATCTGCGCCGGCGCGAGATCGGCCACCTCGGGCGTGATGACGTTAATGGCGCCATGGACTCCGTTTGCACCGTAACTCTGGCTGGCCGGTCCACGCAGCACCTCGATGGCGGCTGCCTGACTGGTGTTCGCCTCGAACATTTCGTTGACGTTGCAGAAGCCAGTCGGGCGCAATGGCATGCCATCTTCGAGCAGCAGAAACGCCCCACAAGCTCCGGCTCCCGTCAGTACGGGCGAGCGGATCGCGATCAGGCTCTCTTGCCCACTGCCACGTTGAACGAAGACACCGGGTACCGTATTCAGTGCGGCGGCATAGTGGTCGAGATCGAGTCTACCGTCTGTCCGTGGAGAGACCCGGCTGATGCTTCCCGTCACCTCCAGCAGTGGCTCGGGCCGACGTTGTGCCGTGACCACCACTTCCGTGAGCCCTACCAGTAACAACGTATCGAGCATGACCGCATTATCGTCGAACAGCGGTATCCTTGGCGGGTGTTGAAAGTCTCGCTATTGGCAATCCTCCTGCTCGGCAGTGCCGCTCTGGCAGCGGCTGATTCGGCTCCGCGAGTGGGTCTTGTGCTCTCCGGTGGTGGCGCTCGCGGTGCCGCGCACATCGGCGTACTGAAGGTGCTCGAGGAGCAGCGCATACCCATTCACGCGATCGCCGGCACCAGTATGGGTGCCGTCGTGGGCGGCTTGTACGCCAGCGGCTTATCCGCCGCAGACATTGTCACCTTGATCGAATCAGACGAATGGCGCGCCGCCTTTACCGAGCCTGCGCCTCGCGATCGCTTGAGTTTTCGTCGCAAGAGCGAGGATCAGAATTTTCTCGTGAAGTTTCCGCTCGGCATCAAGAGCGGTTCGTTCCGTTTGCCGAAAGCGCTGGTTTCGGGGCAGCGCGTCTCGCAAGCGCTGCGTCGAGTGACCTTCCCGGTTGCAGGGCGCGCTCGATTCGATCAACTACCGATCCCGTTTCGTGCGGTCGCGACTGATCTCGAGAGCGGCGATCCGGTGGTGCTCTCGGACGGCGATCTCGTCGACGCCATGCGCGCGAGCCTCTCAGCCCCTGGGGTCTTTGCGCCGGTCGAGATCGATGGGCGCTTGCTCGTCGATGGTGGACTCGCTAACAACTTGCCGGTCGATGTCGCGCAAGCGATGGGCGTCGATGTGCTCATCGTGGTGGATGTCGGCTTCCCGCTGCGCAAGCGCGACACACTCGATTCGGTCACAACGATCTCCAACCAAATGTTGTCGATCCTTATTCGTCGCGGCAGCGATGTGCAGCGTGCGCGTATGGGAGCGAGCGATATCTTGATCTCGCCCGATCTCGGCGAGGCATCCAGTTTCGACTTTGCCATCATTCCGCAGGCGACCCATCTCGGCGAGTCCGCGGCTCGTGCTGCGCTGTCACGACTGTCTGCCTTGGCATCGAATGCCGATCGTTATGACGCGTGGCTGGCTGCGCGCGCCGCAGCTCGACAGCGGACGCCGCAGATCGAAAGCGTTCGCGTTGCCGAGTCTGCGGTGCGCTACCAACGCCTCATTGAGGGTCGCTTTGCTGCGGCTGATCTCGATGTGAACGGTATCGATGCAGCCGTCTCGACGCTCTTTGGTCGCGGCAATTTCGAATCGGTCGACTATCGCGTGAAGGGTGAAGCAGCCGACACGCTCGAAATCGCGGCACGGCGTAATTCCTGGGGCCCCAATTACGTCCGTTTCGGTTTGTCCTTGCAGGACGACTTCAACGGCAACTCGAACTACAACGCGGCCGCGCGATTCGTACTTGCCGACATCGGGCCGCTCGCCGCCGAGTGGGTTTGGGATGCACAGGTCGGCGTTGAGCCGCGCATCGCGACCGAGGCGCATATTCCCTTTGGTGACGAGGCGCGCTGGTTCTGGATGCCGCAAGCGAGTTTCGAATTGCGCAACGTCCCGCTTGTGCGTAGCGG
>CAIVYV010000280.1 GCA_903910215.1 uncultured Pseudomonadota bacterium | reverse complement strand
TGGAGAACGAGCTCGGCGAGTTAGGACGTTCATGACACCCAACCACCCCGCCACCGACAATCTCAGTGACCTCGAGTCACTCTGCAAGAAAATCTGCCACATCCTCGAACGAGAGCACGCAGTCTTGCGCGGCCGTAACGGCCTGATCGGTGACGGAGTGCAGGAGCTCGAGCAGCTCCACGCTGAAAAAGATCGCGAAATCGAAACTCTCGAGCGTTTAAGCAAAGGCTTGGGTGCCATCGATCAGGCGCGTAGCAACCCGGAACGCGCGCAACACGTCCGCGAACAAATCGAGCGTTGCAAAACGCTACAGGCGAGAAATCATCAGGTATTCAGCCGCGTCGTTACGGCGCAGCGTCGCATCATTTCTTTGTTGCGACAGCCCGACGAGGATGTGAGCTTGTACGATCCGCGCGGTCGCAGCCGAGATTACACGTCGTTACGACGCGCCGAACTCGCCTGATCGGGCTCTTTGCCCTGCATCCAATAGACCCAGGACAACACAACCGCGACGGCGAGATAGACGTCGCGCGGGATGCTCGTACCCACCGGTAACTCGGCGAGCCTCGCTGCCAAGGCAGGATCGCGCATGACCGGGACACCCTGCCGCTCGGCTTCGGCCACGATGGAGCGAGCCAACTCGTTATCACCACTGGCCACGATGAGTGGCACGGGATTCTCGCCGTATTCGAGCGCGACAGCCCGATCAACCGGTGGACTCATACGCGCACCGTACGCAATTGACCAGGCACGGCCGAGGGCGGCGCTTTCTCACCACGCGGATCGAGCACGGACCAGCGCGCCAGCTCAAGGCCTGCCTCTTCAAATCGACGGGCAAGCTCCTGGCGAGCCGACTCCCAATGTGTCGCACGATCCGCTCGCGGCGTAAGCAAAGTAACCGACACACCGGCCGCACCCACTTGCTCGAGACGGATGTCGATATTGCCTTCGGGCAATTCGATGCCCGAGAGTCGAATGCGCCAAGGCGGCTCTTGATCGTCGCGCTGACCTCCTCGCGCCTCGTCATCGCGAACACGTCGCGGATCTTGCTGAAAAACGATCCACCACGCACCGAGCCCATCGGGCGCCGGCAATACGAAGGAATAGCAGCATCCGCCCGCTTGATGCGCCACGTTCGCTGCGCTTTGAAAGCCGACGAGCTCATCGAGCGCCGCCCAAGCGTCTTGGATGGATTGCCCTGCAGGCTGCCGATAGATCGAGTCGAGCAACTGCCGCTTCATATCGGTTACGGGAACGCTGCGTTTATCTTTGAGCTTCGACTCGTAAAAAAGCCCCGAATGCGCTAACGAGATGGTCAACGCCTGAACCCAACCCGTCACTCCGCGCGGCAGCGACGAGCCCGTGGTTTCGGCTTGAGGCATTCCGTCTAATGATGTCGATGCTCCTGATCCACGCAGCGGAGACAACCTCAGCAGCCAGTCAGCCAGTGCCCGCGGAGGCTCTAGCTTGGCCGCCAAAGATTGCACGCCCAGCGCAGGTGGCGGTGTCGCGCGTACCGTCGTCATTGCGGCAGCGCCATCCGTTGGTACGACCTCGCTACCACCGGCGAGGGCCACCGTCATATTCCGAACCACTGGAGGAGAGCCGCCGATCCGCGCCATCGAGCGTCCGGCGAGTGGCAGCATCGGCACCAGCATCATCGAACCCGAAGGGTCGCGTGACACCTGCAACGACAACTGCGAGTTCTCCGTCACACCCGGTATCGGCCGAGACGAAAAGAAACGGTCACCGACTTTCAGAATCATCTCGTCGTTCTGATAGCGAACCGATGCCGACAGCAGGGACCCCGCCTGCCAGGTCCCTGAGCCCGAACCCGCATTCGGCAACACGATCGCGCGATCGAGCGCCGGCACCAGATCGTTATCCGGTGGCACGGGAGCTTGGGGGGGAAGACCAACCGGACTGAGCATCGCGTTACCAGTCGCTGTCTGAACTCAAAACTTGAGCGGGCGCAGAGCGCCCAAGTGCTGGAGTATAGTTCGAATATTCCGTTTTGGAGGTTTGTCATGACAGGCTGTCGGCGTTCGTTGATCGCAAGGTTCATCGCCGTGCTCATCGCCACTGGGGTATCGAGCGCTGCCCTCGCGTCCGACCCACCGCCGCCGACCAAGACGGCCAACTCGGCACAACCGATCAAAACGCCGGATGCGCGATCACGAGCGATCCCAGAACTCGTTTGCTCGGCCGATCGGTTGATGACGATCGATAACCAGTCGCTCGAGACCAAAACATCGGATGAACCGTTCCGTCTGCGCTTACGAGGCAATCTGCTCTACATCGGACAAACCGCCGGAACCGAAAAATTCTCTAGCACGATCTCGCGAAACGATCGTCGGCGCTGGGTCACCGCAACGTCGATTCTGACGCTTGATGAAGATCTGGTTATCGGCACTCTCACGGACGTGAAGGCGAACATCGTCACCCTTCGTCCGCTGATCTGCGAACCCTTCGATAGTTCCAAGCGCTGAGCGATCAATCACGTGCGTCGCTGCCGACCAGTCAACTCACCGAGCCTCACTGCCCTTCTGATCTCCCTGCTGCTAACGGCCTGCGGTGGCGGAGGCGGCGGATCGAGCGCGGGCGGCGGCTCTAATCCACCACCCACCAGCGAAGCGCCGATCCAAACTGGCAACTGGGTCGATGTTGCCTTCAGTGGCTTAAGTTACGTATCGGGCACGATCAACGGAACGACAAGCGCTACAGGCGGATACACCTATCGTTGCCCAAGCGGTTGCGACAGCATTCGTTTCGCTATTGGTGGGATCGCCATCGGTCAGGCCACAGTAGTAGCCGCTACCCTCACTTTGCGTGAACTGCAAGGCGGCATGGAAGGTGGCGTACTCTCGAGCGCGACGCTACGTCGTGGCCAATTCTTGTTTGCGCTCGATGGCGATGCGGATGTTAGCAACGGAGTCTCGATTCCAGCAGAAGTTGCCAACGTGCTCTCGACGCGCAGTTTGAACTTCTCGTCGTCGACGTTTGACACTGAGCTTGCGGCGATTCTCAATGTATTACGCAACGACAACCGCTTGACCGCCACCTATCGTGCATCGATCAGCGCTCCATCAATAGATTTCGTTCGAGCGATACTTGAACAGGGCGAAGCGATTGCGCGAGGCGTCTTCGTCGAGACGCCCGCGGCCGCAGGCGATGCCAACGAACTGCGTAAGTATGTCGTCAAGCTACCCGATAGCGCGCTAGCGCCCTACTTCGGCACCAGCACAGCGATCGGAGCCGCCTTCGTCAAAGGCATCAAACCCGCACTCGGTGGTGGCATCGCCATAGTCCCCGGAACCGTCACCGGTTCGACTCTCGAGTTCAGGGCGGTCAGTTCTCGCGGTATCACGGTGACAGCGCCGCGATATTTCGACGGCGTGGAAACTCGCAGCGCCAACGTGATCGTCACAGCCGAGCCCAATGCACTGCCCTCGATCGGGCAGTTTTCACTCAACATCACAACGGCTGAACTGAAATCATTGACGACGCTCAAGACAAGCTCGAACGAGAGTTTCTCTGGACGTCCGACACCCATTGGCGCCTCCGGAAGCGACGGCGCTCGAAATCTCGATGAAGCCTTGAAGCCACGGAGTCCGGAGTTTGATCAGCTCGGTCTCGACCCAGCGGGCCTCACCATCGCTGCCGACGGAACCACCTGGATCTGCGATAGACGCGGTCCGTTTCTGATGCGACTCGATGCGCAAAGTCGCGCAACGCTACGGCTGGGGCCTGCTGGAAACGCGGGCTTACTGCCCGGCGTCACGCGAAGCTTGCCGAGCATCCTCGAAGCGAGACAGCCAGGACTCGGATGTGGCGGCTTAGCGATTCGGCCTACCTCAGGCGATGTCGTGATGGCCGTCGGGGGCGCACTCGATGTTGGTGGGCGTACCGCGAACAGCGCTGCACTGATTCGTCTTGTCAGTTACAGCCCACGCTCGAGCGCAGTACGTCAATTTGCCTTGCCGATTGCGCCCAACGAAATCTCGCTACAGGTGCTGGATCTCGATTCTTTGAGTGAAGATCGCCTTCTTGCGCTCGTACGCTACCGCCCTGGCAATGCGGATGCCAACTGGGAGTGGGAAGTTCGCGTCATTGATTTAAACGCCGCCACAGACCTGACGAACCGATTACTGACGAGTGGACCCAATGCAGGGCTTGCTCTGGAGTACGGCACTCTCGCTGCGATCGAAGCGAGCGGTGTAAAACCCGCCTCGATGACACGGGTGTTGAGCTTGCGCCCGTTAGGTTGGCGGCTCGAGCGACCCGAGGGCCTCGCTCGCATCGATAATCAGACACTACTCATCATGGCCGAGGTCAACGGCGGTGTGACGAGCCGTATTCGCGGCGGCGACCCAAGCTTGAGGGTCGATCAACATCAGGTCGATCGTAATGGCCTCATCACGCCGAGAGCGAGCGGATCCAACACGGCACCCGTTTACGAGGTAGTGCCCGCCTCGGCCGATCAGCGGCAGTTGGTGCTCTGGAACGTCAAACTCAAGACGGCGCTCAACTGATCAAGCATGCCTGTCCGGCTGCTTGCAGCGTACGACAAAGTTTCTCGGCATCAGCGCGCGTCGCAACGCCCGCTTTCAACAAATGTAAGCCCGTCGCGCCCTTGCCGCTGCGACGATAAACGGGCTGCAAGTCGCGCAGTGACACATGACGCGATTGCAACTCACGCCACGCTTTTTGAGCACCTTCAGCACTAGAGAAAGCGCCGAACTGCACGAATACTTTGGGAGCAGGCGGCGGTGTGACTTTGGCGGGCGCAGCAAGTACAATAGGCGCAGGAGCTACGGCAGCAGCGACAGGTGGTTCTGACGAAACGGTCGGGAGGGGCAACGGCGGCACAGCGACCTCCGCCGAGGGCGCGACAACCTCTTCGGTTGAGTCCTCGCCCATCGTCGGCTCGACGCTTGGCGTAGCAGTCATAGCGACCACCCGCTCTTTGGCTTTTCCCACCCACAACCCTTCGGGGTGCTTCTTCAGATACTCACTATAAGCATCGACCGTGTCGGCATTACGGGCCACCGACCAATCCCGCTCGGCTAACAATGCTTCGCGTCGAGTACGCGCCTCAGCGGCATGCGAGCTGCGGAGATGACGCTCCTGATATGAGGCGTAGCCATCGGGAGTATCGAGGCGACGTGCTTCTTCCCAAGCCGCGTCAGGACGCGCGCAGGCAACGAGCACAGCGCACAGCAAGAGCACAACACTCAGGTTGCGCACCGCGTTGTTAGAGATCACGGACCAAGCGTACATAACGTCTCATCTCCGGGGCGTTGCGACCGTACCGCAAGCCGTTGGCAAAATTGACACTCCAGTGACGAGTCGCCGAGAGATCTTCTCC
>CAIVYV010000279.1 GCA_903910215.1 uncultured Pseudomonadota bacterium | reverse complement strand
GTGCCGGTCTTGTGCTACGGACTGCGCACCGACTTTCTCGGCCGTTTATTTGAAGGCAGCGCCCAGCTGCTCGCATGGGCCGACAACCTCGTCGAGTTGAAGACGGTTTGTCACTGCGGCAAGAAAGCCACGATGGTGGTTCGGGTCCGCCCCGACGGTTCGGTCGAGACCACGGGCGCGCAGGTCGAAATCGGGGGCAACGATCGCTATGTCCCCCTGTGCCGACGGCATTTCACCTCGGCGATCACCGCCGGCGAGCTCTAAAAACCGCCCAAGGCAATTTTGGTGCAGCGCCACCGCCCGATTGTTGCGTAAATGCAACAACAAAATCTTCGGGGGTCACGCGAATGTCATTGGCACCAAATTACAATATGCGCCCCCCAATTCCTTAGCATCCCCAGGGAGAGAATAGATGCGAACTCGAACGTCTCCGCAGGCCAGCCTGCTTGTGGCGAGTTTCGTCGCGACGGCTATCGTCGCCGCGAGCGCAGTCCACGCACCCAGCGCGTATGCGCAAGTCACCTCGGCAGCCGCCACCGGTGAAGTCGTTTCGGCTGACGGCAATCCTGTCAGCGGTCTCTCCGTCGAACTGCGTCACGTTCCCTCGGGAACGGTGAGCCGCACGACGACCGATGCCGATGGTCGTTTCAACTTCCGCGGCGTTCGCGTCGGCGGTCCGTACACGATCACGGTGAGCGGTTCCGGTTACAAGAGCGCCACGCTCGACAATCAGTTCCTGCAACTCGGTGACACGGGCGGTATCGTCGTCAACGTGCAGCCGGATGGTCTTGCCGAAGTCGTGATCGCGGCCAACCGCGTCGCTGACCCGGTGTTCGACTCGACCCGCACGGGCGCGGGCACGCGCGTCGCGCGCGAACAGATCGAAGGCTTGCCGTCGATCAACCGCAACATCCAAGACTACGTCCGCACCGATCCGCGCATCGCGCAGACCGACAAGGAGCGTGGCGAAATCTCGGCGGGCGGTCAGAACACCCGCTTCAACAATATCCGCATCGACGGTGTGTCGACCAACGACGGCTTCGGTCTCGAGTCGAACAACCTGCCGACGGAGCGTCAGCCGATCAGCATCGACTCGATCGAGTCGATCAACATCGCCCTTGCTGACTTCGACGTTGCTCGCTCGGGTTACACGGGCGCGAGCATCAACGCCGTCACCAAGTCGGGTACGAACGAGTTTAAGGGCTCGGCTTACTACATCACGCGCAGCAACGACTGGGTCGGAAAGCGCGCTGGCAACAAGTTCACGGGCTTCAAGGACGAGAACACCATCGGTGCGACCTTGGGTGGCCCGATCGTCGAAGACAAGTTGTTCTTCTTCGCGAGCTACGAGAAGTTCGAGCGTGACGCGCAGGCCCCGAGCTTCGGCCCGGCGGGCTCTGGCGCTTCGAACATCGTGACCGGCATCACGCAGGCGCAGATCGCCGAAGTGGCCGCGATCGCCAAGGACGTGTGGAAGTTCAACGCAGGCACTTTCAACCCGCCCTCGAGCCTCAACACCGAGATCGAAGACATCCTCGTAAAGTTCGACTGGAACATCAACGAGTCGCACCGTGCGAGCTTGCGCTTGAACAAAACCGAGCAAGTTCTGCCGATCCTGCCGAACTTCGGTTCGCGCTCGCTCTCGCTCTCGAGCCACTGGTACAACAACATCCGTGAGTTCGAAAGCTCGGTCGCACAGTTGTACAGCGACTGGACGCCGACGTTCTCGACGGAAGTGTCGTTCACGACGTCGAAGCAGGCTTCGGATAACGACATCGGTACGCCGCTGCCGGCCATCCAGATCTGCTTGAACAGCACGAACTGCTCGGGCGCCGATAGCCTCTGGATCGGTACGGAGCGCTTCCGTCACGTCAACGTCGTGAAGGTCGATACGCAAGCCTTCTTCGCGGCCGGCACCTACTCTTGGGGCGATCACGCCACCAAGTTCGGCGTCGACTACGAGAGCAAGGACATCTTCAACCTCTTCGGTCGTGACCAGTTCGGTGTCTATCAGTTCTACGGCATCAACGCGTTCCGCGCGGGCACGCCGGGCACCTACAACCTGTTCTACCCGACCAACGGTGATGTGAACTCGCGTGCCGCTGCTTGGAAGCTCGAGAACTTGGGCCTCTTCCTGCAAGACACCTGGGTGATCAGCCCCGAGCTGACCTTGACCGCTGGTGTGCGCATGGACACGCCGATGGTTGATGATCGTCCGGCCTTCAACGCACTCGCCTCCAATTTCTTTGGTCTGCCCAACGATTCGACGGTCGATGGCAACAAGTTGATCCAGCCGCGCTTCTCGTTCAACTGGCGCCCGAACTTCGAGCGTCAGACGCAGATCCGTGGCGGTATCGGTCTGTTCCAGGGCATCGCGGCCAACGTCTGGTTGTCGAACCCGTTCTCGAACAACAACGTCACGCAGAGCGCGATCATCGAGAACAGCCCGGCCTCGAAGGGCATCACCTTCAGCCCGGATCCGAACAACCAGCCGGGCGTGCGTCCGCCGCCGGGCTTGGGTGGCAACGTCGACTTCGTCGAC
>CAIVYV010000278.1 GCA_903910215.1 uncultured Pseudomonadota bacterium | reverse complement strand
TCCGTAATCGATCGTGAGGCCGAGAATCGACATGTTGTCGGTGTTCATCACACCATGCACGAACCCGACCCGCATCCAATGCGAAATCATCACGGCCGTGCGCTCACAAATCTCGCCAAACCACGCAGCGTAATCGGGCGACTCGTCGCCACGCCAATACTGTGGATACTCATGACGTATTACGAAATCGGCTAATTCACGCAGCCGATCGAGCTCATCCATCGCCGCATGAATTTCGAAGTTACCGAAACGTACGAACGATGGTGCGACACGGCAGACGATGGCGCCCGGCTCAGCCATGGGATTGCCGTCGTAAAACATGTCGCGAATGACCGTCTCGCCCGTAGCGACGAGACTCAGCGCTCGGGTCGTCGGCACCCCGAGCGCATGCATCGCCTCGCTGCAAACGAATTCGCGCAAACTCGAGCGCAGCACCGCACGACCATCGGCTCGACGCGAATACGGTGTCGGCCCCGCGCCCTTCAGCTGAAGCTCGAAACGCTTTCCCGCCTGCCCCTCGATCTCACCCAAACAGATTGCGCGCCCATCGCCCAACTGCCCCGCCCAATTGCCAAATTGATGTCCACCGTAGCGCGCCGCGTAAGGGCGCATGCCAGTAGCCAAGTCGTTACCGCCCAGAATGAAGACGCTGCGATCACAATCGGTCGCCGGCTTGGCGAGGTCCAGCAGCGAGGCGCACTCCTCCGACCACGCCAACAAGCGAGGCGCACTCACCGCTTCAAGGCGCACGAGTGAGTACGCGACATTCGGCACCTGGCGCGAGAAAGTGGGCGCGTCGGCCTCGCCCTCGAGTTCATCGACGAAGCGACTATGAAAATTCAGATCGGACAACTCGCGCATCATGTAGACGATTATATGATTGAGCGCATGAACTCTCGTGTGTCGATCGCCTCCCTGCACGTCTATCCGGTCAAATCGGGTCGCGTCATCGACTGCCTCGAGGCGCGGCTAGGACCTCGAGGCCTGCAGCACGATCGACACTGGATGCTGATCGACGGTAACGGACGATTTTTGACGCAACGCACCCATCCGCAACTCGCGTGCCTCACTGCCGAGGTGGTGGGCGACACTTTGCGACTTACGCATCCCGATTGCGGCGAAGTGATTGTCTACTTACCGGCCGATCTGCCCTCTCCCCTAGATCCGATCCGCAGGGTCGCCATCTGGAAGAGGCATCACGATGCGCTCGACGCTGGTGATGACGCCGCACGCTACTGCACTCAGCTGATCGGAACACCCGCACGATTAGTCTCGGCGATCGATCAGAATTTTCCGGATGGTTATCCGCTCTTGGTCTGCAACGAAGCGTCCTTGGTCGACTTAAATCGACGCATGGCGGCAACATTACCCATGAACCGCTTCAGGCCGAATCTCGTCCTGCGCGGTCTCGACGCTTGGGATGAAGATCGCATCGCAACGCTGCGCATCGGCGCAGCTAGGCTAAAACTCGTCAAACCCTGCACGCGCTGCGTGATCACGAGCCTCGATCAATCGACTGGAGTAGCCGCAGAAGATCCGCTACCTGTGCTGCGCGCATTTCGCTGGAACGCGACGCTACACGGAGTGACGTTCGGCGAGAACGCCGAAGTTCAAAGCGGATTAGGCGCTACTTTGAAAGTCGGCGACGAGGTAGAAATCAACTGGCGTTGACGACGTAAACTTACGCCGTCGGGGGCCCAACCAACTGCACGCGCGAGGTGACCTGACCCTTGAAGTCGAGCCAGGCGTGATTGGCGTAGTCGTACAATTTGCAGCTGCGCACGCACTCTCGGTAGCTGCGCCAGTTCATGCGATAGACCTGATATTGGTTATCAAAGCGTTCGCTGAGCAAACGCTGTGCCTTGCGCAGCGAATACATCGGGATACGCGGATTCAGGTGATGCGCGTTGTGCTCCATGATGTTGTGGAGCAAGCGATCGATTCCAAAAGGCAACCGCACGTGAACAGTCGCCGTGAGGTAAGCACGATAACGCTGCCACTCATGTCGTGCCTGGAACCACGCGATAGCCGGATGGGTATGGTGCACGAAAACCACGAACCCCATCACCACGTTCCAGAGCGCGAACGGCACTACCACTCCGAGCACCAACAACAACCAGAAATTTTGATCCGTGCGCGCTGCGACCACAGCGACGAGTGCGATCCAACCGATCATGCCCACCGTCACGAGTGCACTATCCCAATGATATTTGGCACGGCTCGCACCGATCTGACGCTTGGTGGCGAAATACAGTTTCTTCCACCACAGCTCGAGGAAGTAATAAAGACCCCAGCCGGCACCACTGCGATAAACCCGCTCGAGGACGCGACGGTAACCTGGCAGCGCGTCGAATTCTTCCTTCGAGAACGGCGCCCACACTTGGTCACGACCCTTCAAGTTGTTGAACCCGTGATGCGCCACGTTGTGACCCACGTCCCAGAGGCTGAAGGCCGTCATCGAGGGCAGAAAAGCCACTCGACCGAAGATATCGTTCAGCAAACGGCTCTTGAAGAATGAACCATGACAGGCGTCGTGGCCGATCAAGAAAAGTCGAACGATTCCGGCTGTCACCAAAGCCGAACCTAGGAATTTCAGCCACAGCGCGCCATCCATCAGAACTAACGCTAGACCGCCGCCGAAAATCAGCAAATCCACGATCAAAGCTAATGCCGGTTTCCAGTAGCCTGCGTTTTCGAAGGCGAGCAGCAAAGCCTTACGGCTCACGCTGGTGGAGGGATCTGCTTGGGGAGGACCGAGGGTTTCCATAGGCCGATTCTAACCGAGCGGCGGCATAATAAGGGGCATGACGTTCATTTCACCCTCCCTGCGCTCGGAAACGCAGGATCTTGCCGCCTTGCGCACCCCGCTCTCCACGGCCGAGCGACACGCCGCCCTCGAAATCGGCCGCACTTTGGTCAAGGGTGCCCGAGCCCGCGCTAACGAGCGACCCTACCTCGACGCGTTCCTACAGGAGTTCGGTCTCTCGAACCAAGAGGGCATCGCCTTGATGTGTCTGGCGGAGGCCTTGCTGCGCATTCCGGACGACGACACAGCGGATCGCTTGATCGCCGAGAAGCTCGCCAGCGGTAACTGGGACTCGCACTCGGGACGCTCCGACTCGCTCTTCGTCAACGCGTCGACCTGGGGCTTGATGTTGACAGGTCGACTCGTCGAATTACCCGATGAGCTTCGCAGCAACGCCACTGGTTGGTTGCGCCATCTCACGCAGCGCGCGAGCGAACCGCTGGTGCGTCAAGCGCTGCGACGCGCGATGAAAATCATCGGTAGCGAATTTGTGGTCGGGCGCGGTATCGAAGAGGCGTTGCAACGCTCGGCAACAGACCCCAGCCTCGCACTGTGCTCATTCGACATGTTGGGCGAAGGCGCTCGCACCGACGCAGACGCACAGCGCTACTTAGATTCTTATGTCACGGCAATCGAGCAGATCGGGCGCAGCATGGCGAATCGGACGACGGGCGCGGAGCGCTCGTTGCACGACAGATCGTCGATCTCGATCAAGCTCTCCGCGCTCGACCCGCGTTACTCGGCCATCCACCGTGAACGAGTGCGCGAGCGACTAATTCCCCGCGCACTCGAACTCGCGCGTTTGGCGGCTGCACGCGGCATCGGTCTCACCGTGGATGCCGAAGAGCAAGATCGTCTCGAGATTTCACTCGAGATCTTTGCCGCCATGACCAGTGATCGCGCGACACGCGACTGGCCGGGTCTCGGTCTTGCCGTGCAAGCCTATGGTCGGCGCGCCATGGCGGTGATCGATCACGTCTCGGAACTTTCGCGATCCCATGGGCGAGCGCTGGCGGTGCGGCTAGTGAAAGGCGCTTATTGGGACAGCGAGATCAAGCGCGCGCAAGAACGAGGGCTCGCCGAGTACCCGCTTTACACACGCAAGTGCTCCACTGACGTGTCCTATCTCGCCTGCGCGCGAGCCTTGCTCCTCGCATCGGATCGAATCTATCCGCAATTCGCCACTCACAACGCGCACACCATCGCGGCCGTGCTCGGTTTGGCACGTACGCGCCGTGAAACCGTTGGCAGCACAGTGGACTTCGAATTTCAGCGTCTACACGGCATGGGGACCTTGCTCTATGACGAAGCACGTCGACAGTTATCCGAACTGCCGCGCGTCCGAGTCTATGCACCAGTCGGACCCCATGCGGAACTGCTCGCCTATCTCGTCCGTCGTTTACTCGAGAACGGTGCTAACACGTCCTTCGTCAATCGCTTCATGGACGAACGCGTACCCGTGGAGCAAGTAGTCTGCGACCCCATCAGTGAAATCGAGACGCTCGCAACCATCGAACACGATCGAATCCCACTGCCGATTCACCTCTACGGGACGGCGCGACTGAACTCTCGAGGGGTCGACTTCGGTCGTCGCTCAAGCATCGAGCAGATTCAGCAGTGCCTGCGAGCCACGCTCAACCTACCCTCACCCGTTAGCCATTACGTCACTCCCGATGTCGTCGAGGCGGCTTTTCGCTCAGCCAACCTCGCGTTCTCCGACTGGCGCCACCGACCCGTCGATCAACGCGCCGAGATCCTCGAACGCGCAGCCGACTTATTAGATCAATCGAGCGATGTCTTTCTCACATTGCTCGCACAAGAGGCAGGCAAAACAGCGAGCGATGCGATCGCCGAAATTCGCGAAACGATCGACTTCTGCCGCTACTACGCGACCGCCGCGCGAGAGCTGCAAGGGCGAGCGAGCGTTCTCGATGGTGCCACCGGCGAACGGAACGAATTGAGTCATGTTCCGCGCGGAGTTTGGTGCTGCATCAGCCCGTGGAACTTCCCACTGGCGATTTTCACAGGCCAAATCGTCGCCGCTTTGGTAACGGGAAACACCGTCGTCGCCAAACCCGCCGAGACGACTCCTGAAGTCGCGCTCGCGATGGCCAACCTACTGTATCGTGCCGGCGTGCCGCGTGATGCTTTGCATGTGCTACCGATGGTCGGCAAAGAATTCGGCGAGATCGCGTTGCGTCAACCCGCCTTGGCGGGCGTGGTCTTCACTGGATCGACCCGAACAGCGCAATGGCTAAACCGCGCGCTGGCCGCGCGCGACGGCGCGATCCTGCCGCTGATCGCCGAAACCGGTGGCATCAATGCGATGATCGTCGATTCCACGGCGCTACCGGAGCAGGTGGTCGACGATGTGGTGACCTCAGCTTTCGGCAGTGCGGGCCAACGTTGCTCGGCACTGCGAGTGCTATGCCTGCAAGCGGATAATGCCGATCGCATCCTCGAGATGCTCGAAGGCGCCATGGATACACTGCTTGTCGGCGACCCTCACGACTTGACCACCGACGTCGGCCCGGTGATCACCGCGTCGGCGGCAACCGATCTTGAGCGCCATATCGAGCAAATGTGCCAGCGCGGTCGCTTACGCAAACGCGTCGTAATCTCCTCGAACACGGGGTCGGTACCGAAGGATCGCTTCGTGACTCCCGCGCTGATCGAAATCGACTCGATCAGCATGCTCGATCGCGAAGCCTTCGGACCTATTCTGCACGTGCTGCGCTATCGAACTGACGATCTGCCGCAACTGCTCGATGGTCTGCGAGCCAACGGCTACGGTTTGACGCTCGGCATCCAGACGCGACTCGACGGAACGCGACGAACGCTGTACGAGGGAACCCTCGCCGGCAACGTCTACGTGAATCGCAACATGATCGGTGCCGTGGTCGGTGTACAACCTTTCGGCGGTACGGGACTCTCGGGCACCGGCCCCAAGGCCGGAGGCCCGCACTATCTGAACCGATTCACGACCGAGCGCGTGCTGACCATCAACACGACGGCCACTGGCGGCAACACGGCGCTACTGACGCTCGAGTAACGCGAACCGCCGCTCTTATCGATGCCAGCTCGGCGAGCCGTCGGTCGGCATTTTCAATCGGTCGATGGCGTCAACCAGCCGTGCCCGCTCGAGAACGCCCGCATCGACGAGCGACTGCAGGGCAGCCAATACGATGCTGCCTCGATCCACCTCAAAGAAGCCGCGCAAGGCGGAGCGAGTATCGCTGCGCCCAAAGCCGTCGGTGCCGAGCGCCACGAAACGACGACCTGGCAGATAGCTCGCGAGCAACTGCGGTACGGCTCGAACATAGTCACTGGCCGCGACGATCGGGGCATCGCCCGCAAGGCAGCTTTCGAGATAGCTCGCACGCGCAGCATCGAGCGGATGCAATCGATTCCAGCGCTCGCACTCGGCTGCTTCACGAGCGAGCTCACTGAAGCTGGTCACGCTCCACACTTCACTCGCGATGCCGAAATCTTTGGCAAGCTGCTCTGCTGCCGAAATTACTTCTCTCAGGATGGCGCCTGAACCGAGCAACCGAATCGGTGCGGTACCACCCTCAAAACTCCTAAAGCGGTACATGCCGCGAATGACTCCGTCTGCAGCACCCGCGGGTAGCGAGGGCTGCGGGTAGTTCTCGTTCATGACGGTGAGGTAGTAGAACTCGTCGTGCTGCTGCTCTAGGAGACGCCGCGCACCGTGATCAAGGATGACGGCAAGCTCACCGGCGAAAGCAGGATCGTAGGCACGACAATTGGGAATCGTTGCTGCCACCAGATGGCTAGAACCATCCTGATGCTGCAAACCCTCGCCGCCCAAGGTTGTGCGACCCGAGGTTGCTCCGACCAGAAAGCCCCGAGCACGCTGATCGGCAGCGGCCCAGATGAGGTCGCCGACTCTCTGAAAACCGAAGATCGAGTAGTAGATGTAGAGCGGCAGTAGTGTGACACCATGCACGCTGTAGCTTGTCGCCGCGGCCACCCACGAGGACAGAGCACCCGCCTCGGTGATCCCCTCCTCAAGCAACTGTCCGTCGCGACTCTCGCGATAAGAGAGCAAAGACCCGGCGTCTTCCGGCTCGTACAACTGTCCGAGTGGCGAGTAAATGCCGATTTGCCGAAAGAGACTCGCCATGCCGAAAGTGCGCGCCTCATCGGCGACGATCGGTACAAGCCGCGGACCGAGCGTGCGATCGCGAAGCAGATTACCCATCAGGCGCACGAGCGCCATGGTGGTCGACATCTCCTTACCGCCGGCCTCGAGCGCAAATTGGGCGTAGCTTTCGAGCGGTGGCACCGCTAGTGCATTCGCGCTGCTGCGACGCTGCGGCAGAGGGCCGCCCAAGACGGTGCGACGCTCACGCAGATAGCGTATCTCCGCGCTATCAGCCGGCGGCTTGTAGAACTGAAGCTCGGTCACCTGCGCGTCGGTGAGCGGCAAGTTAAAGCGATCACGGAACTCGAGCAAAGCCTCAACATCGAGCTTCTTCTCTTGATGCGCCGTCATGCGCGACTCGCCCGCGCGACCCATGCCGTAGCCTTTCTTGGTCTTAGCCAGGATCACCGTCGGTTGGCCACGATGGGCTGCAGCAGCAGCGAATGCCGCATAGAGTTTTCGCGGATCGTGACCACCGCGCTTGAGCGCATCGATCTCGGCCAACGACATGTGCGCAACGAGCGCGCGCAACTCTGGATCAAGACCAAAGAATTTTTCCTGGTTATACGCTCCGTCGTTAGCACCCAAGGTCTGGTACTGCCCGTCGACGGTCTGCGAGAACGCTTTGAGCAGCGCGTGATTCTTATCGCGCGCGAACAAAGCGTCCCAGTCTGAGCCCCACAACACCTTGATGACGTTCCAGCCGGCACCGGTGAACAGAGCCTCGAGTTCCTGGATGATCTGACCGTTGCCACGCACCGGCCCATCGAGCCGCTGCAGATTGCAGTTGATGATGAAGGTGAGATTGTCGAGCTTCTCGCGCGCAGCCAAGGTCAACGCGGCGATCGACTCGGGCTCGTCCATCTCACCGTCGCCGAAAATACCCCACACTCGTCGCTGCGACGTCTGCGCGAAACCGCGATGTTCGAGGTAGCGTAAAAACCTCGCCTGATAGATCGAGTTGATCGGACCGATTCCCATCGAGCCGGTTGGGAACTGCCAAAAATCCGGCATCAGCCACGGATGCGGATATGAGCAAAGCCCGCCACCACCGACCTCCTGTCGATATCGAGCGAGTTGATCCTCGCTGAGTCGATCTTCGAGATACGCACGCGCATAGATGCCGGGCGCCGAGTGCGGTTGGAAGAACACGAGATCCCCACCACCTTCCGCATCAGGGCCACGGAAGAAATGATGCAACCCGGTTTCGAAAATCTCGGCAGCCGAGGCGTAAGTTGCAACGTGCCCGCCGAGCTCACCGTACGCTTTATTCGCTCTCACGACCATGGCGAGTGCGTTCCAACGCATGATCGCCGTCAAGCGCTCCTCCAATGCCACGTCGCCGGGATGAACCGCCTGCTCGTCGAGCGGAATGCTGTTCTGGTAAGCCGAGTACGGCATCACGTGCGCCATGACACCAAGGCGCTGCGCTTCCTGCTCCAACTGCGTGAGCAAGTACAAACCGCGCTCTCGACCACCGCTCGCTACGGCGGTGCGCAAGGCGTCCAACCATTCCCGCGTCTCTTGCGGGTCGATGTCGTTAGGCAGATTCATGCAGTGAATGATACCGACTCGCAGATACGTACATGAAGCAAAACTCTCGGGAGTTCTCCGGAGTTTCGTTCGCAGCCAATGGGGGCACACTGCCAGGCGAGCTTCCGAGATGGGAAGCATTTCGAAGGATAGACGGAGTGAACATGAAGACCTTGAAAAGCATTCCAGCCCTCGTTGCAGCAGCACTCGCGTTGACGAGCGGAACGGCCCAAGCAGCAGCGGGTGATTGGTTGATCCGTGCCGGCGTCCACAACGTCGACCCGAAGTCCAACAATCACCCGGTGGTAAAGGCTG
>CAIVYV010000277.1 GCA_903910215.1 uncultured Pseudomonadota bacterium | reverse complement strand
TCGCCTCGCGACCATCACCACGTACCGTCATCTTGGTGCGCTGCGTGCGATGTCGACCGATCGGTTCATCGATAGTTCCCCCGCCCGTGAGCACACCCAAACACAAGGCGAGATACTCGCGGCCCACTTCGCGCTCAGCGAGCGCACGAACGAGCACCGCCTGCGCCGCGGGCGTGCGCGCCACGACCAGCAAGCCCGAGGTGTCTTTATCGAGGCGATGCACGATCCCGGCGCGCGGTACTCGCGCGAGGTCTGGGTCGATCTGCAAAAGCGCATTCTGCAGCGTGCCGCTGCGATTACCGGCGCCCGGATGCACTACGAGCCCCGCCGGTTTGTTGATCACGTAGACGGCGGCATCGCGGTGCAGGATCTCGAACGGCACCGAGGCCGACCCGGCAGTCACGCGATCATCCGCCTCGAACAGGGCCTGGATTTGCACGCGCTGACCGGCGCTGACGAGCTCACGCCGGCTGGGTGCGCGCGCATCGAGCGTAACTCGACCCTCGTCGATCCAACGCTGCAACCGAGAACGAGAGTATTGCGGCAACAACTGGGCTATAGCCACATCGAGACGCTCACCGGCCAATTCCGGCGGAATCTCCACATCGTGAGTTTCGAGGTTCATCCGTCGCTATAATGCCACGATGCAAAGACAGGCCCTCTCGATCTCCGTGCGTCGCCTCGCGTTGCCCCTCATGTTGGGCTTGCTGTTGCTGACGGGTTGCCAAACCAATCGCGACGATCGTGACGAGGCCCGTGGTGGACCGACCTTGGTCTATGAGCGGGCGCGCGACGCCCTCGATCGCCAGGACTTCGACAACGCGATCCGCATCTACGAAGCACTAGTGGCGCGCTACCCGTTTGCGCCCGAAGCGCGCCAGGCACGACTCGATCTGATCTATGCCTATTACAAAGGCCGCGAGACGGAATCGGCGATCGATCAAGCCGACACCTTCATCCGCGAGAACCCGACCCACCCGCGTATCGACTACGCCTACTACGTCAAGGGCCTGGTCGAGTTCGAGCGCTCGGCCAATTTCATCGAGCGCTGGTTCAACGTCGACCTCGATGCTAGGCCGCCGCAAAGTGCGCGCAGCGCCTTTAATTCGTTCCGTCGCGTCGTTGAGGAATATCCGAAAAGCGAATACGCGCACGACGCCCGCCGGCGCATGATCCACCTGCGTAATCGCCTTGCCGACTACGAAATCTACGTTGCGCGCTACTACCTCGATCGCGGTGCCTATATCGGCGCCGCGCAGCGCGCCAAGCAGACGATCGAACAATTCGACGGCGCCCCCGCGATCCGCGATGCGCTGGAAGTGATGATCACCGCATACGACGCACTCGGCATGCAAGAACTCGCAGCCCAGACTCGCGAAGTCTATGCGGCTAACTACAGCGAGCCGCCGCGCCCCGGTGATGCGCAAGGCCCGATGCGCGCGCCTTGGAAGCGCTGGTTCAGTTTCGGTAGCCGTTCGTAATCGGATAACGCCAATCGCGCCCAAACGCGCGACGACTGATACGCACACCCGGCGGCGATTGGCGCCGCTTGTATTCGTTGCGGCGCACCATACCGAGCACTCGCAGCACGGTCTCGCGGGCGAAGCCACGACCTACGATCTCATCCACCGAACAGTCTTCCTCGATGAAAGCTTCGAGGATCGGATCGAGAGTCTCGTACGGCGGCAAGGAATCGACGTCTCTCTGATCAGCACGCAACTCGGCTGATGGTTCGCGCTCGATGACTCGCCGCGGAATCACCGGCGCTTCGCCATGGGTTACGAGCGAATTGCGATAGGCGGCGAGCCTGTACACGCGCATTTTGCTGCAATCTTTGATCGGCGCGTAACCACCGGCCATGTCACCGTACAAGGTCGCATAGCCCACGGCCATCTCACTCTTGTTGCCGGTGGTGAGCAGCATTCGACCCGTCTTGTTCGAGATGCCCATCAACAACAACATTCGACAGCGCGACTGCAGATTCTCCTCGGTGGTATCCGCTGCGCGTCCAGCGAACTCGTCGCGCAAAGACGCCAACGCCGTCTCGAAGAGTGGTTCGATCGGAATGACGCTGTGCTTCACCCCGAGACGATTCGCCTGCAATGCGGCATCTTCGACACTCATATCGGAGGTGTAACGCGAGGGCATCATCACGACTTGCACGCGCTCCGCGCCGAGCGCATCCACAGCGATCATCAGAGTCAACGCCGAGTCGATGCCACCGGAGAGACCCAGAACGACACCAGGGAAGCCGTGCTTATCGACGTAGTCGCGCACTCCAAGCACCAGCGCTTGGTAGATCGTAGCGTCGTCATCGGCGATCGGCGCGACGCTCGCTGGCAAGGGCGAGAGCCGTCCTGCCGCATCACGCTCGAACTCGACGTATTCAATGACAGATTCAAAAGCTGCGGCACGCAGGACGATATCGCCTTGCGCGTTGATCACCACGCTGCCGCCGTCGAAAACCAGTTCGTCCTGACCCCCGACGAGATTCAGATAGACAAACGGCAGCTGCGTTTCTGTGACTCGCTTTCGAAGCTCACTCTCGCGCTGGACTTGTTTGCCGATCTCGAACGGGGAGGCGTTGATCGCGAGCAACAATTCGGCGCCCGCATCGCGCGCAGCTGCAGCCGGCGCAGCGTGCCAAATGTCCTCGCAAATGAGCACACCGACGCGCACTCCCGCAATCTCGACGACGACGGTCTCGTCACCGCCGCGAAAGTAGCGCTTCTCATCAAAGACTTGATAGTTCGGCAGTTGCTGCTTGCGATATCGCGCAAGCTCACCACGATTCGAGAACACCGCGGCCGTGTTATGGATGCCGTTGTCGTTGTCGGTGTATTCGGGATAGCCCGTGATCAGCGCAATACCGTCTGCCGCCTCTGTGAGTTCATGCAATGCGGCGTCGACCCGCGCACGCAAGCCACGATGGAAGAGCAAATCCTCGGGCGGATAACCCACAAGCGCGAGCTCGGGGAAGACGATCAGGTCCGCCTGCGCGGCGCGCGCCACTTGCGTGCACTCCTGCATGCAACGCAAGTTGGCAGCGACGTCGCCGACGCGGAAGTTTTGCTGCGCGAGAGCGAGCTTGAAGCGCGAGGCACTCACACTCGTTCGCGCATCCCGTCAGCGACGCTTGCGCAGCTGCTCTTCGATCGCCGAACCGAGCTCCGCCGGTGATTTCACCGTACGTACGCCCGCAGCCTCGAGCGCAGCGAACTTATCGGCCGCCGTACCCTTGCCACCGGCAATGACGGCACCCGCATGACCCATACGCTTACCCGGCGGTGCGGTGACACCGGCGATATAAGCGACGACGGGCTTGGTCACGTGCTGACGGATGAACTCGGCACCGGCTTCTTCGTCGCTACCGCCGATCTCACCGACCATCACGATGCCTTCGGTCTTCGGATCGTTCTGGAAGAGTTCGAGCACGTCGATGAAGTTCATGCCGCGCACCGGATCACCACCGATGCCGACGCAAGTGCTCTGACCGAGACCGTTATTGGTGGTCTGGAACACGGTCTCGTAAGTGAGCGTGCCCGAGCGCGAAACGATGCCCACACAACCCGGCTTGTGGATGAAGCCCGGCATGATGCCGATCTTGCACTCGCCCGGCGTGATGATGCCGGGGCAGTTCGGGCCGATCAGACGCGAGCGCGTGCCGGCGAGAGCCGACTTGACGCGCACCATGTCATTCACCGGGATGCCTTCGGTGATGCAGACGATCAGCTCGATGCCGGCATCCGCCGCTTCGAGGATGGCGTCGGCCGCGAAACCTGCGGGCACGTAGATCATCGTCGCGTTGGCACCGGTGGCCGCCACGGCATCGTGCACCGTATCGAAGACCGGACGATCGAGATGGGTATCGCCGCCGCGGCCCGGCGTCACGCCGCCCACGACCTGCGTGCCGTATGCGATGCACTGTTCGGAGTGGAAGGTACCCTGCTTGCCCGTGAAGCCCTGGCAGATCACCTTGGTGTTCTTATCGACAAGTATGCTCATGATCGAATCCTGATTGAGTGTGCGACGGTGTCAGCGGGCAGCCGCGACGACCTTCTGTGCAGCGTCGGTGAGATCGGCAGCCGCGATGACCTTGAGGCCACTCGTTGCCAACATCTCGCGGGCTTGCACGGCATTGGTGCCTTCGAGACGCACCACCACCGGCACCTTCACGCCGACGTTCTTCACGGCCGTGATCACGCCTTCAGCGATCAGATCACAGCGCACGATGCCACCAAAGATATTGACGAGAATCGCCTTCACCTTGGGGTTAGACAGGATGAGCTTGAACGCCACGGTGACGCGTTCGGCCGTGGCACCACCACCCACATCGAGGAAGTTGGCCGGCGATCCGCCGTGCAACTTGATGAGATCCATGGTGGCCATCGCCAGACCCGCACCGTTGACCATGCAGGCGATATCGCCATCAAGCGAGACGTAGTTCAGATCGTGCTGGCTGGCTTGCAGCTCCATCGGATCTTCTTGCGACTCATCGCGCATCGCGGCGATTGCCTTTTGGCGATACACGGCATTGGCATCAATGTTGATCTTGGCGTCGAGCGCGAGCAGATCGCCGCTTTTCGTGACGATCAAAGGATTCACTTCGACGAGCGCCGCATCTTTCTCGAGATAGAGCTGATAGAGCGCCATCGCGATTTTCTGGAACTGGGCGATCTGATCACCTTTGAAGCCGAGTGCGAACGCCATGCGGCGGCACTGGTTCGGCTGCAAGCCCGCGGCCGGATGGATGTTGACCTTCGTGATTTTTTCCGGCGAGTGCTCGGCGACTTCTTCGATGTCCATACCGCCGGCGGCGGAGCCCACCATGGCGATCTGACTCTTCTCACGATTGAGCGTCAGCGAGAGATAGATCTCGCGTTCGATCGCCGAGCCGGTCTCGACGTAGACCTGGCTAACCGGAAGACCCTCGGGACCGGTCTGCTTGGTCGCAAGACGCGTTCCGAGCATCGCTGCCGCCGCTGCACGAACCGAGGCCGTGTCCTTGGCGAGCTTCACGCCACCGGCTTTGCCGCGTCCGCCCGCGTGAACCTGGGCTTTGACCACCCAGATCGAACCGCCGAGCGCCTCGGCTGCTGCCACCGCCTCATCCGGCGTCGAGGCAATGCGACCCGCTGGAACGGGTATGCCGTAAGCAGAAAAAACTTCCTTGGCCTGATATTCGTGCAGATTCACCGGGACCCCCCTCTGGCACTGGACTAAACTCCCATTTTCACGGAAACGGGGGCCCGAGGGAACCTTCCGAGGGAGAAATGTCGCGATGATCGAAACGCTGATCGACTGGAGCCGCTACGGCCTGACGGAGACCATCGTGGTCGCCACCCTCAGCGGCCTGCTGATCGGCAGTTTTCTCAACACGGTCATCCACCGTCTACCGAAAATGCTCGAGCGCGATTGGCACGCGCAGTGTGCAGAGCTTGCAGGGCGAGCGCCCACAGAGCAGCCGCGTTTCGATTTGGCGAGCCCTGCTTCGCATTGCCCAGCCTGTAAAGCGCCGATTCGCATCCGCCACTTGGTCCCCGTGCTCTCTTGGCTATGGCTACGCGGGCGATGTGCCGATTGCGGCAGCACGATACCCTGGCGCTATCCTGCAACCGAGTTGCTAACGGCAATTACTTTTGCCGTCGTCGCTTGGCGCTTCGGACCCGGTTGGCCGCTGATCGCTGCGCTCTTGATCACGGCCTGCCTGTTGGCGCTCGCGCTCATCGATTTCGATACCCACTATCTGCCCGATCAACTGACACTGCCCTTAATGTGGCTCGGCTTGCTCGCGAGTCTCATGCCGCTTGGTGATCTCGATGCGCGCTATGCCGCCGACCCTGCCGATGCCATCGTGGGCGCCGCCGTCGGTTACCTCGCACTTTGGAGCGTCTACTGGCTCTTCAAGCTGCTTACCCGCAAGGAAGGCATGGGTTACGGCGATTTCAAATTGCTCGCTGCTCTCGGCGCTTGGCTCGGCACCTCGATGCTGCTGCCCATCGTGCTTGCGGCCTCGGTCGCAGGCTCAGTGGTCGGTATCGCGTTGATTCTGATCTTCAAACACTCGCGACATCAGCCGATTGCCTTTGGCCCTTACCTGGCGATCGCCGGCTGGCTCGCCCTGCTATTTGGCGACCTGCTGCGGTGATCGACTGACATGTTCCGAATTGCACTGACCGGTGGCATCGCAAGCGGCAAGTCTGCCGTTGCAACCTTATTCGAAGCACGCGGCGTCCCGGTGGTCGATAGCGATGTCATCGCGCGCGAGATCGTCGCACCAGGCACTCCAGCGCTCGACGCCATCCGCGTGCGCTTCGGCGACGCCGTGCTTTTGCCCGATGGCTCGCTCGATCGACGCGCGCTGCGCGAACAAGTCTTCGCGGACCCGGCGGCGCGGCGCGACCTTGAGGCCATCACCCATCCGGCGATACGCGAGCGCATGCAGGCGTGGTCACGAACTGCGGCCGGCCCGTACCAGATCCATATGATTCCGTTGCTCGCCGAAGGTGGCGGGCGACGGGATTTTAATCGGGTACTCGTGGTGGATTGCCCGGAAGAGCTGCAAATACAGCGTGTGATGCAACGCGATGGGGTCGATGCCAACTCCGCTCGAAACGTGCTCGCCGCGCAAGCCTCGCGTGCCGAACGACTCGCCATTGCCGATGATGTCATCGTGAACGATGGCGACCGGGACAAGCTGTCCCAGGACGTCGACGCCTTGCACCGGCGATATCTGCAACTTTCGGTTTACGCGGCCAAAGCGGCTAGGCCAGAATAGGCCGATGACCGAGCAGGCCGCGGAGGGAGCGGCGCCGTTGCCACCCTTGGGTGCATCGGAGCCGTTGATGTTCGAACAACCGCTCAGCGAGCGGATGCGCGCCTATTTGCGTATCGACTTCCTCTACAACCAGGCTGTCTATCACGCCAACTCGAAGAGCCAGTGGGGCAGCCGAGCCGCCATCGGCAGCATGCTTGATGTCCTCGCGATCATCACTCGTGCCGACACACGCGCGGATGTACTCAAAGAACTCGAGCGACAGATCGGTCTACTGACCGAGTTTCAGCGCCGTCCGGGCGTCGATGTGGAGCGACTGCAAACGCTCGTCGCCAATCTGCAGCGACTGCGCACGGAGCTGCTCGGCGCAGGCTCCGCTTACTTGCAGCCGCTTCGCGACTCACCGTTCCTCGCCGCCGTTCGACATCGCAGCACGATACCGGGCGGTACCTGCGATTTCGATTTGCCGGATTTCTTTTATTGGCTCAGCCAGTCGAGTGAGGTGCGCGAACGCACTCTCTCGGAGTGGCTCGCCTTGTTACGACCCTTGTGCGACGCCATCGCCGAGTTGCTGTGGCTGACGCGTCAAGGCGGTCGTGCCCGCGCCGAGACGGCCGTCAACGGCGTGTTTCACGTCACGTTCGAACGCAACAACCCCGTGCAGCTGCTGCGTGTGGCGGTCGATCCATCGCTTGGCATCTACCCCGAGATCAGTGGCAGCCACTATCGCGCCAGCGTGCGCTTCGTGTCGTGGCAGGGCCAAAACGAGCGAGCGCGCCAAGTCGAGAGTGAAGTCCCGTTCGAACTCGTCTGCTGCGGCTGAGCTATGTTGAAACTCTACGACAACGCGTTCGCGCCGAGCCCGCGCCGAGTGCGCATGTTCCTCACCGAAAAGGGTCTACCCTTCGAAACGATTCCCGTCGATATCGCTGCCGGTGACACTGGCTCGGCAGACTTCCTCGCGGTGAATCCACTCGGCGAAGTGCCGGTGTTGGAGCTCGACGATGGCACGCGCTTGCGCGAATCGCTCGCCATCTGTCGCTATCTCGAATCGATGCAACCCGAACCCGCCCTGCTCGGTTGCGACGATCGCGAGCGCGCCGAGATCGAGTCGATCGTGTTGCAACTAATGTTTCGCGTTTACGTGCCGACGACGCACGCATTCCGCCATACCCACAAATTCTGGGCCGGGCGCGTCGTGCAAATCCCAGAGTACGGTGCTCTCGCGCGAGAGAACGTACTCACCGAATGGCAACGACTCGATCGCGAATTGGCGAACCGTGAGTTCCTAGCAGGCGATCGCTTTAGTTTCGCCGATATCGTCGGCTACACCACACTCGAATTCGGCAAGCCCTCGGGCATTCGCCTTCAGGAAGGTCAGGATCACTTGCGACGCTGGCATGCCTCGATTGCTGCCAGACCGAGCGCCAAGGTCTGAGCTGACTATTGCCAATGGAAGCGCCTTTCTGGCACGAGCGCTGGGCGAAGCATGAAATCGGTTTCCACATGCCAAAGCCCCATGCGGCGCTCGAGCGCTATTGGAGCTCGCTGAAGCTCGCCGCCGGAAGTCGCGTCTTCGTTCCCTTGGCCGGCAAGAGCCTCGACCTCGTGTGGCTCGCGCGAGCCGGCCATCAGGTCGTCGGCATCGAACTTTCACCGGTGGCCGTCGAGGAGTTTCGAATCGAACATCCGGGTGAAAGCGGCATCGACCTGCGCTGCGGCAATTTCTTTGATCTGACGCCCGACACCCTCGGACCAATCGATGCCATCTTCGATCGCGCCTCGCTCGTGGCGCTGCCGCCGGCGATGCGGCGCGACTACGTCGCGCACATCACGGCGCTGTCAGAACCCGCAACGCAGACCCTACTCGTGACGATGGAATACGAGCAGAGTCAGATGAAGGGGCCGCCACACGCCGTACTTGAGAGCGAAGTGCAGGGACTCTACGGAGCACAGCACGACATCGCGACTTTGGAGCGTCTCGAGGTGCTCGCGGACTATCCGCGCATGATCGAGCGCGGCGTCACGGCACTCGCCGAACGCGTCTACCGTCTGAAACGGCGCTGACCGTTCGACGAGGCGTGATCACTCAAGGCTTCGGCGTCTCCATGCCGATCGCTGAGGCGATGAAAGCCCACTGATCGGCAAAGTCGTCGATCTGCATCCACACCGGCTTGCCCGCTCCGTGACCGGCGCGCGTCTCGACGCGTAGCATCACGGGTTTGCTGCAGGCCTGCGCACGCTGCAACTCGGCAGCGAACTTATAGCTGTGCCACGGCACGACGCGATCGTCGCGATCGGCCGTCGTGACTAGCGTAGCGGGATAACAAACTCCCGCCCTCACGTTGTGTACCGGCGAATAGGCACGCAGCGCGGCGAACTCCTCTGCGTTTTCCGACAGACCGTAGTCGGAGGACCACTGCCGCGCATTCGCACTCGCTGTGTGATAGCGCAACATGTCGAGTACACCGACGGCCGGTAGGGCAGCGGCAAACAGATCAGGCCGTTGCAGAAGCGTAGCGCCGACCAGCAAGCCACCATTACTGCGTCCTGAGATCGCAAGATGCGCGGGCGAAGTGATCTTCTCGGCGACGAGATATTCCGCCGCCGCGATGAAATCATCGAACACATTCTGCTTGCGCGTCTTCGTGCCCGCTTCGTGCCAGGCGTCGCCATACTCACCGCCACCGCGCAGGTTGGCCTCGACGTAAGTACCCCCCATTTCGAGCCAAGCAATCACGGATGGACGAAAAGCCGGTGTGATCGATACGTTGAAGCCACCATATCCGTACAACAACGTCGGCGCCTTGCCATCGCGCGGCGCGCCTTTGCGCTGCGTGATGTACATCGGCACCCGAGTGCCATCTTTGCTGCGGTAGAACACCTGACGAGTCTCGTAAGGCGTGGTGTCAGCGGCAATCTTCGGCTCGCGGAACACCGAGGTCTTGAGCGTCTGCAGATCGAGGCGCATCACCTGCCCCGCGCTCAGATAATCGGCGTAGGCGAAGAAGGTTTCGCTATCCTTGGCACCACCCCCGAAGCCTGCGATCGTACCCATACCGGGCACATCGACTTCGCCCTTGGCTTTACCATTGCGATCAAAAAGCATCGCGACGCCGTGTGCATCTCGCACGTAGCGAACGATCAAATGACCACCGACATAACTCGCCTCGTCCATCGCGAGCTCCGACTGCGGCACGAGCTCACGCCAAGCAGACGGCTGCGGATTTTTGATGTCGACGGCGATGATACGGCCGCGCGGGGCTGCATTAGTCGTCTGCACGAAGAGCGTATCGCCCTCGTTACCGAGGATAGTGTAGCGGGCATCCCATGCGCCAAAAATCGTTTTTGGCTTTGCACCTACGACGCGCTTATCGATCGCTTCGATGCCGTTGGCGCGATAACCATCAAACAGCGAGATAAACAGCCAGTTCCCATCCTCGGATAGCGACGCCGACGGCGCACGCGTCGGATGATCGGTGACGCGATAGACCTGCTTGTCGTCTGCTTGCGCGGTGCCGAGCTGATGGAAATACACCGCGGGCTGACCTTGGTCGTCACCGCGCGCCGGATCATCGGCTCGAGCGGGGTAGCGGCTGTAGTACACGCCTGAGCCGTCAGCGGCCCAGCTCAATTCCCAAAATTTCGTTTGACGCAATTCATCCGGCAGATCAACGCCATCGGCGACGCGACGAAACTTCCAGATCTCCCAATCCGTGCCGCCATCGGAGAGTGAGTAGGCGAGCAGTTTGCCATCGGGCGACGGCTCAAAACGCGCCAGCGCAACGGTCGCATCATCGCGCGTCGCATTCGGGTCGAACAACACTCGCGGTGTTGCATCGAGTGCATCGGCGACGTAGAGCACGCTCTGGTTTTGACGGCCATCATTACGCAGGAAGAAATAGTGACTGCCCTTCTTGCGCGGCACGCCCACCCGCTCGTAATTCCAGAGCGCCTCGAGGCGCGAGCGGATCCAGGGGCGCTGCGGCAAGGCCTCGAGCAGCGGCTCGGCGAAGGCGTTTTGCCGTTGCACGAACTCGCGCGTGGCAGGCGACTCCGGGTTCTCCAACCAGCGATACGGGTCAGCGATGCTGACACCGTGGTAGTTGTCGATGACATCACCGCGTTCTACCGCAGGGTAAACAAGGTCTTTGGCCAGAGTGACATTGCCAGACATTAAGACGATCCCGAAAGCGGCCGCGAGGCCGATGAAGTGGCGATGCAGCATGTTCCTCTCTTAAACTGCGAGCCGGGGTTGCCGATGTTACTGGAGGCTGGTTGTTCATGCCCACCACTCGCGCTGGACGCTCGCTTTGGGCGCTGCTGGCAGCATTGCTGCCGTTCACCTCGGTCGCTGCAGAATCACTGACGATCGAGCGTATTTTCGCTGCGCCAGACCTCTCGGGTGCCTCGCTGCGCGGCGCGCGATTCTCGCCCGATGGCAAGCTCGTCACCTATTTGCAAGGCAAAGCCACCAACAAGGATCGTCTGGACATCTGGGCCTACGACACGACACGTCGCGAGAATCGCTTGCTGGTCGACTCCGCAGCCCTGGTACCCGAGGAAGGAGCGCTCTCGCCCGAAGAAGAGGCGCGCCGCGAGCGAGCACGTACCTCCTCGCTCTCAGGGATAGTCGAATACGATTTCTCTGCCGACTCGCGTCGGCTGCTCATTCCGCTCAATGGTGATCTCTATCTCTACGATCTGACGGTCACCGCGGATCGCGCAGTACGTCGTCTGACCGAGACGGCCGCCGCCGAAACCGATGCGCGCTTCTCACCGCGCGGGCGTTACGTGAGTTTCGTGCGCGACCAGAACCTCTACGTCATCGATCTCACCTCCGGCGAGGAGCGCGCCATCACGAAGGGTGGCGCGGGCGTCATCTCTTTTGGCATGGCCGAGTTCATCGCGCAGGAGGAGATGGATCGCAGCACGGGCTACTGGTGGTCACCCGACGAAGCGAAGATCGCCTACACCCGTGTCGATGAGTCACCCGTCGATGAAGTCGAACGTTTCGAGATCTACGCCGAGACGGTCAAGGTGATTCGTCAAAGATATCCTGCCGCTGGCAGAGCCAATGCCAAAGTCGACCTTTTCGTTGCAACCTTCACCAGTCGTGGTGTCGAAGCACGCGAGTTACCCGCGGCAGCAGCAGGCGACGGTTACCTCGCACGCGTCAACTGGCTGCCCGACTCGCGATCGCTCGCGGTGCAGCGCCAGGCGCGTAACCAGCAGTTTCTCGAACTGCTGCGCATCGACATCGAGACCGGCACAGCCAAGCGTTTACTCGAGGAGCGCAGCGACACCTGGATCGATCTCTACGAAGAGTTGACCTTCCTCAAGTCGCGACCGGCCTTCATCTGGGCTTCAGCGCGATCAGGATACAAACATCTCTATCTCTATGATCTCGACGGCCGATTGATTCGCCCGTTGACTTCAGGAAACTGGATGGTCGTTGGAGATGCCGGTGAGCGCGCCGTCGAAGCCGTAGATGAGAAACGCGGTCTCGTCTATTTCACCGCCAATCGGGAAACGCCACTCGAGCGACATCTCTACAGCGCGCCACTCGATGGCAGCAGCGATCCTATTGAGGTGGAGAGGCGTATCCAACGTGTGAGTACGACGCCAGGCTGGCACTCGAGCGTGCTCTCGAGCAACGGGCAACTTTGGCTCGATACTTACTCGAACCCGGATACGCCCGCCTCACTGACACTGCGGCGCACCGACGGACGCGTAATCGACGTGCTGGTGCCAAACACATTAGACGAGTCGCACCCCTATGCACCGTTTCGCGCGGCACATCAGCGCACGGAATTCGGCACGCTGCGGGCTGAGGATGGCCAGACGCTGTATTACCAGCTGATCACGCCGATCAATTTCGATCCAGCCAAGCGCTATCCGGTCATCGTCGATGTGTATGGTGGGCCGGGCAATCAACGCGTGCGCAACGCCTGGGGTGGCTTCCCACGCGGCAACGAAGGTTTCTTCCGCCAGTACCTCGCGCAGCAAGGCTATGTGGTGTTCACGCTCGACAACCGTGGCAGCGGCTTCCGCGGCACGGCCTTCGAAGGCGCACTCTACCGCCGTATGGGCAGCATCGAGATCGAGGATCAGGTCCGCGGCGTTGAGTTCCTGCGCAGCCTGCCCTACGTCGATGCACGCCGCGTTGGTGTGTTCGGTTGGAGCTACGGTGGCTACATGGCCTTGATGGCGATGGTGCGCGCACCGGACTATTTCACAGCGGGCGTCGCCGGGGCACCCGTCACCGACTGGCGACTCTACGACACGCACTACACGGAGCGCTTCATGAGCACGCCTACGGATAATCCGGATGGCTACCGTGATGGCATGGTCATGACGCATGCCAAGCAGTTGCGCGGCCGCTTGCTGGTGATGCACGGCATGGCTGATGACAACGTGCTCTTCACACACAGCACTGCACTCTTCAAGACCTTGCAAGACCTGCGAAAACCCTTCGAGGTCATGCCCTACCCTGGCAGTAAGCACGCCTTGATGCGCTTCC
>CAIVYV010000276.1 GCA_903910215.1 uncultured Pseudomonadota bacterium | reverse complement strand
TGCATTTTCGACAGGCCGATGCGCGGCAAACGGGTTATCCCGATGGGCATTTCGATTTGATCGTTTCGCACATCCTCTTTCATGAGACCTGGCACGACATCGCGCCGCAGATCTTCGCTGAAGCGCATCGACTCTTGGCGCCCGGTGGCGTATTCCTCAACGCCGACGTGCCGTATCAACCGGCTCGCTTGTCGATTCCAAAACAAGTCACCAACGATTGGCAGGTGCGCAACAACGGCGAGCCGTTCTGGACGGGTTTTGCCGATACCGATGTGCCGGCGCTGCTGCGTGCAGCCGGGTTTACCGAGGGCAATATCGTCGCTGATTACGAGCCGCTCGGTGCCGGTCACTACTATTTCTTTGGAGGTCGCCGTGAGCGCTGAGTCTCGTCCGATCCACGCGCCGACCTCAGGGCAAGACCAGCGTCTCGACCCCGCCAACATCTCACAGCTAGTGGCGGTGTCGCTGCGTCTGGCGATGGAGCTCTCGGCGGTGCGTGAGCGCTTGCGCACTCACGAGTTGCTGTTGCAGAAGCAGGGTATCTTGAGTGCCGATGCCGTCGATCAGTTCGCGCCCGATGTCGAAGAGACCCGCCGACGACTGTCGGAAGACCGCACGTTGATCGAGGCGCTCGCTCGCGATCTTGGCCTACAGAATCGCGCTTAACGGGCAGGCGTTGTCTCAATGGGCCTGTTGCTAGGCGTGTTGCTCGGTGCGTCACTCGGCGTATCGGTGCGCAGCAGCGCGTCTTCCGCCGCCTTCGTCATGACGATCACGCTGATGCGCCGGTTGACTGGATTACGCGGATTCGCTTTGTCGAGCAACACATAAGACGACATACCGATGACGCGGGCGATTTTGTCGTAAGCGAGTCCACCGTCGATCAAAGCCCGGCGCGCCGCGTTGGCTCGATCGGCCGAGAGTTCCCAGTTGGTGTAGTTCGGGCGTCGACCGGTGAAGGGAGTCTCGTCGGTGTGCCCTGAGATGGTGATGCGATTCGGGACGGTATTGAGATACTTGCCCACTTCGAGCAGCAGCGCCGTCGCGTAATCTTTGAGTTGCGTGCCTGCAAGGTCGAACATCGGTCGGTTCTGGGCATCGACGATCTGGATGCGCAAGCCCTCGGGTGTGATGTCGATCAACAGCTGATCCTTGAACGCCTCAAGCGCTTTGCTCTTCTCTATGGCTTCTTGCAGATCAGACTTCAGCGCCTGCAGTTGATCGGCCTCACTCAGACTGCCGGTGTTCGTGCGTAAGCGTCGCACTTGCTCTGGTTTGTCGGATATCGGTGTGCCCGCGCCGGATTCGGCGATGGGCGAGGGGGCTGAAGCCGTCAAGCCCCCGCGCAGTTCGATGGGGCTCGTGCTGGCGCCGCCTGGTCCATCCTGCCCAGGTGCCGGGATCGGTGCCGAGCCTTTGGCCATGCTCGGGTTTTTGAAGTAGTCGAAGATCGCCGTTTTCTGTTGGTCGTTGGCTGACGCGACGAGCCACATGACGAGGAAGAATGCCATCAAGGCCGTGACGAAGTCGGCATAGGCCACTTTCCATGCGCCACCGTGATGACCACCCGCGATGATCTTCTTGCGACGAATGATGATCGGTCGCGATTCCTCGACTTTTTTCTGCGGGGTGCTCATGGGCGATGCGCGATTACGCCTTGGGCTTCGACTTCAGATGACCCTCAAGGTCGCCGAATGTCGGGCGCACCTCACTAAAGAGCAGTTTGCGCGCAAACTCCACGGCCACCTGCGGCGGATAACCACGCACGCTCGCGACCAGCGCCATTTTCACGACCTCGAAGGCTTTGCCTTCTTCGTCTGCGCGCGCCTTCATGGCCGAGGCGATCGGACCCACGAAGCCGTACGCCACCAGGATGCCGAGAAAGGTGCCAACCAGTGCCGCGCCCACTTTGGCGCCGAGTTCCGCGCTCGTCGCCTCGGCCACCGCTGCCATGGTATTCACAATGCCAAGGACCGCTGCGACGATACCAAAGCCCGGTAGCGCATCGGCGACTTGTTGAACGGCGTGTGCCGGTTCGTGCGCTTCTTTGTGGTGGGTTTCAAGTTCGTAATCGAGGAGGGTTTCGAGTTCGTTGGGGTCAAGGTTGCCGCCGACCATCAGGCGCAGGCAATCGGTGATGAACTCCATCATGTGATGGTCGGCTAAAATCTTCGGGTACTTGGAGAAGACGTTGCTCTTCTCTGGGTTCTCGATGTCGTTCTCGATCGCGAGCAAACCCTCCTTGCGTGATTTCACCAGGAGGTCAAAGATCAGTTTGAGCAGATCGACGTACGTGTCTCGGGTATAGCGAGAAGGCTTCATCAAGCCGATGGCATTGGCGAACGAGGCTTTGACGACCTTAAGAGAGTTGCTCGTGATGAAGGCGCCGAGCGCCGCGCCGATGATGACGACGATTTCGGAGGGGTGCCAGAGCAACAGCAGGTTGCCGCCGGCCATCAAAAAGCCGATGACGACCGAAGCAACGACGATGACGGAACCGATCAACGCTATCATTAGGGTGTTCTGCGACGCTGGAGAATGGGGGTGCGAGACCAGTGGGCATCCTAAGGTTGTCCTCGTCGTTAACCACGGTCACACTGTTCCATAACGGCAGCTTTCCGAGAGGCTTTAGCAAAATATGTTCGACGCGACTTCCTGGTTTCTGGCTCTCCCTGGCCTCATGGCCTTGGCGGTGCTCGGTTGGCTGATTTCCTTGCCGCGTCGCAATGTCGATGTGGTCGACAGCTTGTGGTCGTTGATGTTCCTGCTGTCGGTGGTGCTCTACGCTGGCTTTCCGCCCGAAACAGAGCGCGGTCGGCTGCTGTTCGTGCTCGTGGCGGTTTGGGCGATTCGTCTGTCGGTGTTCATCACCGCGCGCAACTGGGGTCATGAAGAAGACCGTCGCTATCAAGCCATTCGCCGTCGTAACGAACCCGGCTTCGCGTTCAGCAGCGTTTATCGGGTGTTCATCTTTCAAGCAGTGCTCGCCTGGATCATCTCGCTGCCGTTGCACGGGGCGGTGAACGGCACGTCAGAGCTTGGCATCCTCGACTACATCGGCGTCGCGCTGTGGATTATCGGGTTCGCCTTTGAAGCCGGTGGCGATTGGCAGTTGGCGCACTTCAGGCGCGATCCGGCCAATGCGGGCAAGGTGATGGATCGCGGATTCTGGCGATACACGCGTCATCCGAACTACTTCGGCGATGCTTGCGTATGGTGGGGCTTTTACTGCATCGCACTTTCAGCAGGCGCGTGGTGGAGCATCATTGGCCCCGCGATCATGACGGTATTGCTGCTGAAGATCTCGGGCGTGAAACTGCTCGAGCGCGACATCGGGCAGCGTCGTCCGGATTATGCGGAGTACATCCGCCGCACGAACGCGTTCATTCCGGGGCCGCGAAAAGACTGACCAGCCAATCCGACTGATCAGTCAATCAGGCTGATCAGCCGGCCTCGGCTTCGCGCGAGGCTCGCTTGCGCTCGTGCTCCTTCAAGAAGCGCTTGCGCAGGCGGATCGACTCGGGCGTGATCTCGACGAGTTCATCCTCGTTGATGAACTCCACTGCGTATTCGAGCGTCAGCGGAATCGGCGGCACGAGCAGCAACGCATCGTCCTTGCCGGCCGCGCGCACGTTCGAGAGCTTCTTTTCTTTGATCGGGTTCACGACGAGATCATTGTCGCGACTGTGAATGCCGATGATCATGCCTTCGTAGACCTTGGAGCCGTGATCGACGAATAGGCGACCGCGCTCCTGCAAGGTGAAGAGCGAGTAGGCCACCGCTTCGCCGTTCTCGTTCGAGATCAGCACACCGTTGTGGCGCTCGGGGATGTCGCCCTTGACCACATCGTAGCCATCGAAGATGTGGCTCATGAGACCCGTGCCACGCGTCATCGTCAGGAACTCGCCCTGAAAGCCGATGAGGCCGCGGGCTGGGATTCGATATTCGAGTCGCACACGGCCCTGACCGCGACCGGTCGGGTCACCCTCGACCACCATATCGAGCAACTCGCCACGACGCGTGCCGAGCTCGGACATGATGCCGCCTTGCAGGCCTTCGTCGATGTCGATCGTGAGGGCCTCAAAAGGCTCCATCGTCACGCCATCGATGACTTTGCGTAGCACCTGCGGCTTGCCGACAGCGAGCTCGTAGCCTTCGCGGCGCATGTTTTCGATGAGAATCGTCAAGTGCAGTTCGCCGCGACCGGAGACCCGAAATACGTCGGCATCGGCCGTCTCTTCGACGCGCAGCGCCACGTTGCTTTGTAGTTCGCGCATCAGGCGATCGCGAATCTGACGACTGGTGACGAACTTACCTTCGCGGCCGGCGAGTGGCGACGTGTTGACCTGGAAGGTCATCGAGAGCGTGGGCTCATCGACCTTGATCGGTGGCAGTCCTTCCGGCGATTCGACATCGCAAAGCGTGATGCCGATGTTGACCTCTTCGATACCGGTGACGGCGACGATGTCACCGGCGACCGCTTCGTCCACCGGCACACGCTCGAGGCCGCGGAAACTTAAGATCTGCGCGATTTTGCCCGTACCGCGCTCCTCGTCGCCCCAGCGCAGTGCCACGTTCCGACCCGACTTCAGCGTGCCACGACGAATGCGGCCGATGCCGATGCGGCCGACGTAGGAGTTGTAATCGAGCTGCGAAATCTGCAGCTGCAAGGGCGCCTCGACATCCGTCGGCGGCGGCGGCACGTGCTTGAGAATCGCTTGATAGAGCGCCGTCATGTCCGTCGACGGTTTCTCGATATCGGTCGTCGCCCAACCTTGCAGTGCCGAGGCATACACGATCGGAAAGTCGAGCTGTTCGTCGGTGGCGCCGAGCTTGTCGAAGAGTTCGAAGGTGCGATCGATGACCCAATTCGGCCGCGAGCCCGGACGGTCGACCTTGTTGATGACCACGATAGCCTTGTGACCGAGGGCGAGTGCCTTACGGGTCACGAAGCGCGTTTGTGGCATCGGGCCTTCGACGGCATCGACGACCAACAACACGGCGTCGACCATCGACAACACGCGCTCGACCTCACCGCCGAAATCGGCGTGTCCCGGGGTGTCGACGATGTTGATTCGCGTCCCTTGGTAATCGATCGCGCAGTTCTTGGCGAGGATGGTGATGCCGCGCTCGCGCTCGAGATCGTTGGAATCCATCACTCGCTCGCCGACTCGCTCGTGAGCGGCGAAGGTGCCCGATTGCTTCAGCAAGCAGTCGACCAGCGTGGTTTTGCCATGATCGACGTGCGCGATGATGGCGATATTGCGGATCGGACGAGCGGTGGACATGTGAAGAACCGGGCAAAAAAGGCGGCGCAGCGTAACAGAGCGCCGCGCCGGTTGCGACCTCGGCGTGCCCTGTGAGTAAATCCGCACAGTTGATCGATTCCCTCACCCCAAGGATTAGGAGATACCCCCCATGCGTTTGACTTTGCGTTCGACCATCCTCGTTGCGGTTGTGGCCGCCCTGACCATGCCGGCGTTTGCGCAGGATGCGCGCGTTGCCCAGCAGGTCAAACTGCGTCAAGCCGCTTTCACCGTTCTTGGCGCTCAGATGAGTCAGATGGGCGCTATGGCCGCCGGTCGCGCTCCCTACGATGCCAAGGCGTTCCGGCTCGCTGCTGAGCGAGCGGCCTTCATGGCCACGATTGTCCCCGATCTGTTCCCGGCGGGCTCCGCTGGCGGCAAGGCGAAGGATGAGTTGTGGCAGAACTCGGCCGACTTCCAAAAGCTCATGAACGATATGAAGAGCAAGACGGCAGCTTTGTCAGCCGCCGCCGCTAAGGGCGAGAGCTTCGATGCACTCAAGCCGATCTTCGGTGCCGCGGGCGGCAGCTGCAAAGCTTGTCACGACAAGTACAAGGCTGACTGATTCTTCATGCTCAGAGGCGAGATTAGTCGGCCCACGGGGCCTGCACGCTATGCCATGTCGGGGCGTAACCACGCCCCGACGTTGGTTTTGTTGACGCCTGCGGGTAGTGGGCTTGAGTTATGGGCGCCGCTGCTGCCGCAGCTCGACCGTTTTTTTCGCGTCGTGAGGCTCGAATTGCCAGTTCCCGCGAACGCAGACGATGCACTGGCCGTACTCGATTCGCTCGGTCTCGATCGTGCGCATTGGGCTGCTCTGGGTTCGGCGAGCGTGGCCTTGCAGGCTGCGGTGAATGCGCCCAAGCGAGTGCTGCGTTTGGTGCTCGTGAGTGTCGGTAATCTGGAAGAGACGCTCGAGCCCGCGCGGGTTTTGGCGCCCGCGTTGCTCGTCACGTCGACCGGGTCGATGAGCGCGCCGCCTGAGCAAGTCGAGCAAGTCCAGCGGCAGTTAGTCGGTGCTGGGCTCGTCGTTCACGATGGGGGCGAAGGTTTCATCGCCGATCAGCCGGACGACCTGGCGACCACCCTGATCGAATTCCTGCGCGATTGAATCAAACTCTTGAATCAGGCTCTTTTCAGTGCTCACTATTTGCCGCTTTGGATCGGTGGTGAGATCCGCGGTCGGGTACGCACTGACCTTGTCGATCGCGTAGCTGGATTCCCCGAGATCGCGACTGTTGAGTCGGGCTTGCGGCTGCGTGATGACGGTCTGGATCCTCACGGTCGCAGCGCAGCATTGCAAAGCGTGGCCGTGCAGCTACGCAAACTCGGCTTGATCGCTGATTGGCGCAACGAGCTTTGCGCGGTACTCGACACCCGTGGCGAGGAACTGGCCCGCTGCGAGCGCGGTTTGTTTCGTACCTTAGGTCTGCAGAACCGGGCCGTACACATCAACGGTGTCCGCACCGATGGGCGCCTGTGGGTCTCGCGCCGTAGTGCGATCAAGCGGGCAGACCCAGGCAAGCTCGATACGCTTGCGGCAGGCGGCGTGTTGGCGGGTGAATCGTTTCGGCGCTGCGCTATTCGTGAGTTGTGGGAAGAGGCTGGTGTGCCCCGAGAGCGCGCTCGCAAGATCGATTTTCCGGGCGTGATCATCCGCTCGCTGCGCGAGGCCACTTTTGGTATTCACGATCAACAGGTCATCGTTGCCGACCTCGTGCTCGATGCGAACTTCGAGCCAGTCGGTCGGGATGGCGAGGTCGAGGAGTTTTTGTGTCTTGAAGCCGATGCTGTTCGCGCGGCTCTAGATGGCGGCGAGTTTACGGTTGAGGCGGCGCTGGCAACCCGGGAATGTCTCGAGCGGCGAGGGCTTTGAGCGCATTGCCCGTGACGCGATGCGGCCACCATTCCTTCTTGGCTTCTGCACCGAGCGAGGCATAGAAGTCGAGCGCAGGGGTGTTCCAATCGAGCACGGCCCACTCGAAACGACCGAGATTCTCAGCGACGCAGCGCCGCGCCAGATGTACGAGCAATGCGCTGCCAATACCGTGACCGCGATATTCAGGTTTGACAAAAAGATCTTCGAGATAGAGGCCATGTCGACCACGGAAGGTCGAAAAGTTGTAGAACCAAAGCGCGAAGCCCGCGCTCTGGCCATTCCATTCGGCGATCTCGCAAAACACGCGCGGGTGCTCGGCAAACAGCGCCGCCTGTAGATCGGCGAGGCTTGCATCGACCTCGTGCAATAGCTTCTCGTAGTCGGCAAGACCGCGGATCAGTTCAAGAACTGTCTCGAGGTCTGCTCGTTGTGCGCGTCGCAAGTGCAGCATGCTGCCTCCGTTATACTTGCCGTCATTATCCCTCGCTTTGGCTCTCACAGGAGTTCACTCATGCAGATCTCGGGCAAGACAGTCGTGATTACCGGCGGTGGCCGCGGCATCGGGCGTGAGTTGGCTAAGGCTTTCGCGGCCAAGGGTGGACGCATCGCGGCGCTCGATCTCAATCAGGCTGATCTCGATGAAACGGTGGCCCAGTGCAAGGCGTTGGGTGTCGAGGCGCGTGGTTATGTGGCCAATGTGACGGACGAGCAGGCCGTGATCGCGGCTATGGACGCTGTCGTGGCCGATCTAGGTAGCGTCGATGTGCTCATCAACAACGCGGGCATCGTCAAAGACAGCTTGCTGCTGAAGGTCAAAGATGGGGTGATCACGGGCAAGATGACGCTCGAGCAGTGGCAGGCCGTCATCAACATCAACCTGACGGGCGTCTTTCTCTGTGGCCGTGAAGCGGCCGAGCGGATGGTCAAGCAGGGTCGGGGTGGTGTGATCATCAACATCTCGAGCGTTTCGCGCTACGGCAACCCGGGCCAGACCAACTACACGGCGACCAAGGCGGGCGTAGCTGCGATGGCCGAAGTATGGGCCAAAGAATTGGCGCGATATGGTATTCGCGCGGGCTCCATCGCTCCGGGCTATACGAAGACCGACATTCTCGCGGCGATGCGTCCGGAGATTCTCGACAAGCTCACCGCACAGGTGCCGTTGCGCCGCTTGGGCGAAGCGTCGGAAATTGCCTCGGCTGCGGTGTTCATCGTGGAGAACGACTTCTTCACGGGCCGCTGCATCGATGTCGACGGCGGCATGCGGATCTAAAGCGAGGTGCCTAAGTTAAGGGCGATTCACGCCGGCGGCGAGAGTGAGTTCGGCGGGCTTGGAAAGTCCCGCTCCGCCGGCGCCGCCATAGCCCCATTGCGCCGCAAAAAAACGCAGTCCATTCATTTCCGCTGAACGTCGATCCTCTTCCGAATCACCGACCATCCAGGTTCGATCGAGTACGAGTTCGTGCTTTTTCAGCACGGTGGCGACTAACGCCGGCTTGTTCGCGGCAGCCGGTTGCAGCGCATCGAGTGCATAGACCGATTCGAACCAATCGCGCCAGCCGAGATGATCGAGAATTCGCAAGGTCGGCAAGATGCGCTTGTTGGTGACGATGTAGAGCGCGATACCAGCCTCGTTCAAGGCTTTCAGCATAGATGGCACACCCTCGTAGACCTCGGTGTGCCGGTAGCCATCCGAATCGTAATGTTCGCGAAATGCGGCGGCTAGACGATCGATCAGGGCTGACTCGTCGCTGCCGGCGAGCTTGGCGAGCGTGAGGCGCAAGGGCGGCCCAATGATCGACGAGTCTAGTGTGCAACGAGGCTCAATCGAGGCGCTCGCGAGCGCGTGTTGCAAACCGGCGAGTACGCTCGTGGCCGAGTCGATTAGTGTGCCGTCGAAGTCGAAGAGAATGGCGGTGGGTTTTTGACCAGTCGACTCGCTCATGCGCCGGCACCGTCAGTGAACTGCAGCGCGGCGAGTCGCGCATAGAGCGGATTGCTCGCGATGAGTTCTTCGTGCCGACCACTGGCGACGATCTTGCCTTGATCCATCACGATGATGCGATCGGCCTTTAATACGGTGGCGAGTCGATGCGCGATGATGAGCGTGGTTCGGGTGTGCATCAGTGCTTCGAGTGCACCCTGCACGGCGCGCTCACTCTCGGCATCGAGCGCGCTGGTGGCTTCGTCCAGTAAGAGTAGCGGCGGATTTTTGAGGATTGCCCGCGCGATCGCGATGCGTTGACGCTGTCCGCCCGAGAGCCGTGTGCCGCGCTCGCCGAGAAAGGTCTCATAGCCTTCAGGCAGTGCGCGAATGAATTCGTCCGCCGCTGCAGCGCGAGCAGCCTCTTCGACCTCGGCATCGGTCGCCGTAGGCCTACCGTAGCGAATGTTCTCGCGCGCGCTCGTGCCGAAGAGCATGGTCTCTTGTGGTACGAGGCCGATGCGATGACGGATGTCGAGTGGGTCAGCCATCGAAAGATCCACGCCATCGAGGCGAATGCGACCCTGCTTCGGATCATAGAAACGCAGTAGCAATTGGAAGGTGGTGCTCTTGCCGGCGCCCGAGGGGCCAACGAAGGCCACCGTTTCGCCCGGTTCAATGTCGATCGAAAAATCATCGAGCGCCGGGCTGTCTGGCCGCGACGGGTAATTGAAGGTGACGCGCTCGAAGTTGACGCGACCTGCCGCTGCCGTGCGCTCGTAGGGCGGCAACGCGATCGGAACGGGCGGTGCGACGATGGCGGGCTCGGCTTGCTGCAATTCGACGAGACGTTCCATCGCACCCGCGGCGCGCTGCACTTCGCTCCACATTTCACTGAGTGACGCCGCAGCGATGCCCGCGTAGACGGCGAGCAGCAGGAACTGACCGAGCTCGCCGCCAGTCATCGTACCGGCGAGTACTTGATGGGCGCCGAACCACAACACCAGCGTGATCGCGCCGAAGACCAGCATGGTCGAGAGCGCCGTGAGCCAGGCGCGTACGCGTGTTCGAGTGACGGCGACTCGGAAGGACGCTTCGACGGCATCATCGTAGCGTTTGGCGTTGAGCGCTTCGAGCGTGAAGGCCTGCACGGTCTGGATGGCATTCAGGGTTTCACCCGCCAAGCCACTGGTGTCGGCGATTCGATCCTGCGACGAGCGCGACAGTGTGCGCAGTTTTCGGCCTAAAGCGATCACGGGAACGATCACGATCGGCATGGCGATCAAGATCAAGGCGAGGAGCTTCAGATTGGTGATCGCGAGCAGCACGAGTGAGCCCACGAGGTTGATCGATGAGCGCAGTGCGATCGAAAGGCCAACGCCTGAGATCGACTGCACGAGGGTAGTGTCGGTGGTCAGCCGCGAGAGCACTTCGCCCGTGCGCGTGACTTCAAAAAATTGTGGATCCATGCGGATCACGTTTCGATATACCGCCTCGCGGATGTCCGCTACGACGCGCTCGCCAAGCCAGGTGACGAGATAAAAACGCAGTGCCGCAAAGCCGCCGAAGAGTACGGCGACGCCGAGAAAGGAGATGAAGTAGATGTTGATCGTCTCGGCACTACCGGCGGCCATGCCTTTGTCGATCAAACCTTTGAGAGCGATCGGCAGCGCGAGCATCGCGCCAGAGGCGAGTAACAGCGCCAGCATGGCCGCAGCAAGGACCTTTCGATAAGGACTCAGAAAGGGCCACAGTGCGGCGAGTGGACGTATCGATTTCGCCTTCGGTCGGTCGGCGAGTGTGGGATCTGCCATGGCGCTATTCTACCGGCAGCTCGAGGACGACCTTGCCCGTTGTCTGCCCACTCTGCAGCAGCTTCATCGCCTCGATGGCTTGTTCGAATGCAAAGCGAGCGCCGATGTGCGGTGGTGACGGGATGAGAGCCAGCGTGGCGCGCATGGATTCGGGCAGTCTTGCCGATTGCTCCCATAGCCAAATCAGGTTGAAAGCGAGCAGGCCGCGATTGAGCGGAATCATGGCGAGCGGATCGAGTTTCGGTCGGCGCAACCAGCTCGAGAGCAGGCGCAGTGGATTGGGTCTCGCGCCGCTGCCCATGAAATCCGCAGCACCGAAGAGTACGTAGCGCCCCTCTGGCGCCAGACGATCGAAAGCAGGTTGGAAGGCATCGCCATAGACGGCGTCAAAGACCACATCGAAGCCGCTCGCTTGGTAGTGACGAAGCGCTGCATCGAGATTGGCGGGATACTGCGTATCGCGAACCACGATGGTTTCCGGCGCAAGTCCGCGCTCGGCGATCAACCATTGTCGCTTGCTTTCAGTGCCCACCACGGCAACGGGTTTTGCCTCGAGGCTATGCAGGGCCTGCAAGGCATGCAGACCCACACCGCCTGCGGCCGATTGCACGAGCACGAGGGAGTCTTTGCGGGCATTGCCGAGGCGCTCGATCCCATACCACGCCGTCAATGCCTGCACGGGGTAAGCAGCCGCTTGCGCGAAGGACCAGTCAGATGGCACAGGCCAGAGCGTTGCCTCCGGAACATTCATGGCATCGGCGTAACCGCCGAAGCGGGTGAGCACCATCACTCTCTCGCCGATATGTCGGTTCGTGACTCCGACACCTACCGAGACGATCGTGCCGGCGGCTTCGAGTCCCGGCACAAAGGGGCCTTTCGGTGTAGCCGAGTACAAGCCTTGGCAGGCAAAGATATCGGCGAAGTTGAGGCCGATGGCGTGAATTCGCACCTGGACTTCGCCTGGCCCCGGTGGCGAGAGGCTGTCGGTGACGAGTTTGAGGTTGGCGAGCGAGCCGGCGCTCTGGATGCGCCAAATACGGCGATAGCGCGCAGGCGCGCCGTGGGATCGATCAGGATTCGATGGTGCTGGTGGCCGGAGTGGTGGCATACAACCGAGCATACTGCGACGGCAGCATGCCCGTGTAGCGACGGAACATCCGTGCGAAATACGACCCATCGTGAAAGCCGACCGCATAAGCAATTTGCGTGACGGGCATGTCAGCGCGCTGCAGCCGCTCGCAGGCGGCGATCACGCGATAGCGCAGCAGATATTCGCGAAACGTGATGCCAAAGATATGGTGGAAGCTGCGGCTGAACTGGAAGCGGCTGAGGCCGCAATGCTCGGCGATATCGCGCGCCGGGAACTTCTCGTGGAAGTTCTCCCGCACATAATCGGGGGCTCTGATCACTCCCGCATGCAGCGCAGAGAGGTTGTCGAAGCGAGCGGTGACCTCGTCGACGGTAGGCAGACGGATCGTCGTCGGCAGACGACTCTCCTGCCCTGAATCCGCGTTCATCGTGCATCCCCCTGCAAGCGATCATCCTATGTTTAGGATGACCGGATAATAGACATTGGTTGCTAGTCAAGGCCATTAAGACGGCGTAACTCAAATAAAACTTTGTTGCAAAAGTGTGAGTGATGACATAGCGGGGGTGGGGCCCCGGGGCTAGAATCGGCGGATGGAAAACGAGATTCGAGATGCCCCTGTCAGCGGCTTCGATGCCGCGTTTACGGACGCGGTCGACCTCGGCAACAAGTTGGCCGACCGAGATCGTGAAGCCGACGTTTGGGATATCGCCGACGGTTTGCTCGCCGGCGCGATCCAGTACTGGCTTTATTCACGCCAGCCCTGCAAGGACCCTCGCTGCACGGAGTGCTTGCCGGTCTCGACTGCTGAGGGGCGCATGGCCGAGTTGCAACGCCTGATCAAACAACTCTCCGAAGAGAGCGAGTATTACCACAGCCCCAACGATTCGAACGTCGGGCGGGCTTGAGCTAGCGTCGGCTGACGTCTTCGAGCGCAGCTTCCAGAATCGCGAGTCCTTCGGCGAACACGGCGTCACTGATCGTCAGTGGCATCAGGAAGCGAACCACGTTGCCATAGACTCCACAGGAGAGCAGCACTAGACCTCGACGGCCGGCAGCTTGCACGAGTGCGCGCGTGAGCTCTGCGTCCGGCGCATCGGGGTTGCGTTGCTTCACGAGTTCCATCGCCACCATGGCGCCCAAGCCGCGAATCTCACCGATGCAGTCCCAACGGGATTGCAGGTCGCGCAAACGTGCCATCAGCGTCTCGCCGAGTTGCGAGGCGCGAGCACAAAGATTTTCTTCGTTGATCACATCAAGCACAGCAAGACCTGCTGCGCAACCGAGCGGTGAGCCTGCATAGGTGCCGCCTAGACCGCCCGTGAGCGGCGCATCCATGATGTCCGCTCGACCCGTCACCGCAGAGAGCGGGAAGCCGCCAGCGAGACTTTTCGCGACGGTCATCAAATCCGGGTGGACTCCTGCATGTTCGATGGCAAAGAGACGCCCGGTGCGGGCAAATCCCGTTTGGATTTCGTCAATGATCAACACGATGCCGTGGGTATCGCAGAGTCGTCGCAGCTCTCGCAAAAACTCGGGCGGCGCGACGTAGAAACCACCTTCCCCGAGTACGGGCTCGATGATCATGGCGGCGACCCGTTGCGGATCGATATCCGCTTTGAAAAGCATTTCCAGGCCGCGCAGCGCATCGCGGGTCGTGACGCCGTGATATTCCATCGGGTAGGGCGCGTGGAACACCTCGGGCAGCATCGGGCCGAAGCCCGCTTTGTAGGGTTGGACCTTGCCGGTGAGGCTCATGCACCCGAGCGTGCGGCCATGAAAGCCACCGCTGAAGGCGACGACGCCCGAGCGACCCGTGTGATAGCGCGCGATCTTGATGGCGTTCTCAACGGCTTCGGCGCCGCTCGAGAGAAACAGCGTCTTGTTGGGCCCGGGGCCTGGCATCAACGCGTTCAGTCGCTCGGCGAGTGCAACGTAGCTCTCGTAGGGCGTCACTTGAAAGCAGGCGTGGGAGAAGCGGGTCAACTGTTGTTCGACTGCGGCAGCCACTTTGGCGTGCAGGTGGCCGGTGTTGAGCACAGCGATGCCGCTGGCGAAATCGATGTAGCGACGGCCCTCGACATCCCAAATCTCGGCATTGCGGGCCCGATCCGCATACACCTGTAGGGCGTTACCGAGTCCTCTTGGAATGGCGGCAGCGCGACGTTGGGCAAGATCGGCGTTAGTGGTCATAGTGTCATCGCTCGCGGGCACGGGTGATCCGGTCTGCTAGAATTTACCCGTTTTAATGTGGGTTTTCTTCGGGAGTCGTCGTGACAGAGACCATCAAGACCGAAGTCGTCATCATCGGTGCCGGCCCTTGCGGTCTGTTTCAGGTCTTCGAGTTGGGTCTGCTCGGTATGCGGGCACACATTCTCGATTCGTTAGCGGCACCCGGAGGTCAATGCACGGAGTTGTATCCCGACAAGCCGATCTACGACATCCCCGCCTTGTCCGTGTGTGGTGCGCAGGAACTGGTTGATCGCTTGATGCAGCAGATCAAGCCGTTCGAGCCCGTGTTTCATCTCGGCGAAGAAGTGCTCGAGGTCAAACCGCGCGAGGATCGTCGCTTTGATGTTGTCACTTCTTTGGGCACGCGTTTCGATGCCGGCGCGATCGTGATTGCGGGTGGCGTGGGTTCGTTTCAGCCGCGTCGCTTTGGTGTGCCGGGTAGTGACGTCTTCGAGGGTCGGCAGCTGCACTATCGCGTCAAGAATGCCGACACCTATCGGCAGCAGCGGCTAGCGATTTTTGGCGGTGGCGACTCTGCGCTCGATTGGGCGCTCGAGTTTGCGCCTACGGCCGCTTCCATGACCTTGGTGCATCGTCGCGCGGAGTTCCGCGCGGCACCGGCCTCGGTCGCTCGGATGCGTGAACTCGAGGCGGCCGGCAAATTGCGCTTCATCGAAGGGCTTGCCGAGTCGGTCGTCACGAGCGATGACCAACTGGTCGGCGTGACCGTCAAAGCGGCGGATGGCCAGGTTCACGAGGTGCCGGTCGATCACGTGTTCGCATTCTTTGGACTGCATCCCAAGCTCGGTCCGATTGCCGAGTGGGGGATGGAGCTTGAGCGAAAAGCGCTGAAGGTCGATACCGAGAAGTTCCAGACCAGTGTGCCCGGCATTTTTGCGGTGGGTGACATCAACACTTATCCGGGCAAGAAAAAACTGATTCTGTCGGGCTTTCACGAGGCAGCGTTGGCCGCTTTCGGTATTCAGTCGTGGCTGTATCCCGAAAAGAAGCAATTCCTGCAATACACGACGACGAGTCCGGTGATGCAAAAGCGTCTCGGTGTCGGTTAGAGCGAGCGCAACATGGACCGTCGTTTGGCCGATTTGCTGAAGCAGTTCGAGCTCGAACGGCTTGAGGTCAATCTCTTTCGTGGCGAGAGTCGCGATATCGGCAGCCCGCAGGTCTATGGTGGTCAAGTGCTCGGCCAGGCGCTGATGGCGGCGAGTTCGACGTTGCCACCTGAACTCGTCGTGCATTCTCTGCACGCTTACTTTCTGCGCCGCGGCGATTTCAACTTACCGATCGTCTATCAGGTCGATCGCAGCCGCGACGGTCATTCGTTCTCGTCGCGTCGTGTGATTGCGATCCAGAACGGTCAACAGATCTTTACCTTCTCGGCGTCCTTTCAAAAACCTGAGGCCGGGTTCGATCACCAGGTCGATATGCCCGAGGTTCCGCCACCCGAAGATCTGCCCGATTGGGACCGTCCGACTCCGGAAGTTGCGGCGAGCTTGCCTGAGAAGACGCGCCAATACTTGGCGCGCGAGCGACCGTTCCAGATGCGTCCGGTCGGGCTGTTGAGTGCGATCCATCCGGTCGCGGGCGCACCACTGCAGCGAGTGTGGTTTCGATTGGTCGATCGTCTGCCGGACGATGCGCCGCTACATCGTTGTCTGCTCGCCTATATGTCGGATTTTGCTTTGCTCGGCACGGCGCTGCGTCCGCACGCGGCGGTGGTCGGTGATGGCACGTTGATGATGGCGAGCATCGACCATGCGATGTGGTTCCATCGCGACTTCCGACTCGACGATTGGTTGTTGTATTCGCTCGAGAGTCCGAGTGCATCCGGTGCGCGCGGCTTTGCTCGCGGCAGCATTTATACGCGCGATGGTCGCCTTGCGGCGAGTGTGGCGCAGGAAGGATTGATTCGATTGGTCGCTAAGCAGGGAGAGTCGAAGAAATGAATGCTCGTCGGTGGACACTCGTGCGGCGGGCGCTGGCTAGCGCCGTGGTTTTAGTGTTGGCGACTGGGGCGCATGGCCCGGTACACGCACAAGCCTCGACTCAAAAGTCTGTCGATGTGAATTCGCCCGAGTACAAGCGGGGTAGACTGCTCTACATCCAGTGCCGCGCCTGTCATGACCTGCAGCCGTCGGAGATCGAGAAGATCGGCCCTAATCTTGCCGGCTTGATGGGTCGCAAGGCGGCAGCCGATGCCGCGTTCGCCTATTCACCGGCATTGCAGGCCGCTGCCAGCAAGCTCGTTTGGGACAAGGCAACACTCGATCGATGGCTCGAGAAACCGGCCGCGGTTGTCCCTGGAAATACGATGGCCTTCGCCGGCATTTCGAATCCGGCCGATCGAGTCGCCTTGCTCGCTTACCTCGAAGCAGAAACCTCAGCGCGCTGATCGTCCAGCATCCCGCGGATGGTTTCGATCAACACGGGGTTAAAGCGAACCGGATTTTCCATCATCAGGAAGTGTCCCTGACCCGCGAGCGTGATCAGCCGAAACGACGGTGCATAGCGTTGTAATCTCGCCGCATCGAGTGGAACCTGATCGGCGTTGATGGTGGCGATCGGTTGTTTCAGCAGCGGTAGTCGTTGGGTGCCGTCCCAATCGTTGAGGCCCTGAATTGCAGCTAGTGCCACCTTGGGGTCGGCCGATGCCATGTCGTTGGCGATCCGTTCGCGCAACATGGGATCCGCATCGGCTCTAAAGAATGATTGTGAAACGAAGGCGTGTGTCGTGCCGCGGAAATCACGCTCGAACATGGCTAGTCGAGCGGCGTTCTCGGCTTGAGAGGGCTTCGGCAGGCCGATGCTCGCGAACGTATCGACACCGATCACGCCACGTACGCGCTCGCCGAGTAGTAGGGCGGCTTCTACTGCCACCGGGCCGCCCATCGAGTGTCCGACCAGAATGATCGACTGATCTGTCGGTAGTCGCGCCACCACCTCGGCCACATCGCGCCCGAACGAAGCCATCGAGAAATCGTCGCGCGTGGCGGCGGTTTTGCCATGGCCTGCGAGGTCGATGGTGGTCACGTCGAAATGTTGACGTAGCGCTGGCAGCTGTTCACTCCAGTAAGTGGAGTCACAGGACCAGCCGTGAATCAGGATCACCGTGGTATCGGCAGTGTTGACCGACGACCGCGGATACCGCTCGTGATGAACAGCGGCGTTGCTAATTTCAGGCACTGAAAACCAAGCCAACAGCAAAAGACTGGTGAATAGTTTGATCATCGTGGTGCCTCGATTCGTGGTGCTTCGATCAGCATCCAGTGGTAGCCGTCGGGTGCCAAGAAGGTGAAACTGCGCCGCTTGAACTCATCTTCGAGGATATCCGATACCGCTGTGGTTCCCGCTTGCGTGACGCGTTGATGCATCGC
>CAIVYV010000275.1 GCA_903910215.1 uncultured Pseudomonadota bacterium | reverse complement strand
TCCACTTCGCGAGCGAGACCTGCACCGGAGTCAAAATGCCGCGATCTTTTCGATGCGCAAGCTGCAGGGCGAACGACTGTCCGACGGAAATCTTACGCGCCATCTCGGCGAGTCGAATCTGCACCGCCTGCGTCGCCGCGAGCGGTCGCCCGAACAAGATGCGCTCACGCGTGTAGTGCAGCGCCTCAGACAAACAGGCTTGTGCCGCACCTAGCACGCCCCAAGCAATGCCAAAGCGAGCCTGGGTCAGACACGACAGCGGCGCCTTGAGGCCAACGGAGCTGCCCGGCAAAAGATTTTCCTCCGGCAACACGACGTCATCAAAGAAGAGAGCACCCGTCGCCGATGCGCGCAACGACATCTTGCGTTCGATTTCTTGGGTGCTAAAGCCCTTCATACCACGCTCGACGAGAAAACCGCGCACGCCTTCGTCTGTCAGCGCCCACACCACCGCAACATCGGCGATGGGTGCGTTGGTGATCCACATTTTCGAACCGTTCAATACCCAGTCACTACCGCGCTTGCGTGCCGTGGTATTCATATTGAGCGGGTCGGAGCCACCATGCGACTCGGTCAGACCGAAGCAACCGATCGCCTCGCCCAGCGCCATTGCCGGCAACCAACGTTCGCGCTGCGCTTCGCTGCCGTAGGTGTGGATCGGGTACATGCAGAGTGATGACTGCACGGAGACAAAACTGCGCAACGCCGAATCACCGCGTTCCAGTTGCTGACAAATCAGCCCGTAACAAACGGCATTGAGCCCCGCGCAGCCATAGCCCTCGATCGAGGATCCGAGCAAACCCAATCTGGCCAACGGTAAGACGAGCTCGCGGGGAAAATGATGGTCGGCGAAGTGGCGACCGATGTCAGGCAACACTTCGGCGTCGACGAAGCGCGCTACCGAGTCACGAACGAGACGTTCCTCCTCCTGCAACTCATCTTCGATGCCCGTCAGATCGAGCGGATCGTGCGCCATGGTGCCCCCCCGTTATTGTGATCGACTATCCGACAACCCCTACTCGCCGACGACTTTACGCGTCTGCAAATCGGCGATACCCGCCGCATCGAAGCCCAGCGTTTGCAGAACTTCGACGGCATGCTCACCGGGCTTGGCGAGATCACCGCCTTGCGAAGGCCGGCGACCGTTCATCTCTAGCGGCAGAATGGGCAGCCGCGTCGCACGCCCATCGGGGAGCGTCGTCGCGCCAAGACCGCCGCTGGCAGCCAAGTGAGGATCGTCGAACATTTCTTCGGGTTTGCCAATGGGCGCGAATGGTAGCCCGGTCTTCTCGAGGATCGGCACGAGTTCGGCCTTGGTATACCCCTTGAAGAGCTCGCGAACCTTGGGCAGCAAGGCCTCGCGCTGCAAGACGCGCTGCGAATTCGTCTTCAATGATTCATCCGCACCGAGTTCGGTGAGCACAAACGCCTGACAGAATTTTTGCCATAGGCCATCGCTCACGATGCCGACGAAGACCTGCTCCTGATCTTTCGTTTCGAAGACATCATAGATAGCCCAAGCCGAGATACGAACCGGCATCGGCTTCGCAGGTTGCCCGGTCACGGCCATCTGCGCCATGTGCTGCCCCACGAGATAGACCGTGGTCTCGAAGAGTGAACTGCTGACCTTTTGTCCTCGACCTGTTTTATGACGCTGTTCGATCGCTGCCAACACGCCGATGACACCGAACATGCCGCCAGTCACATCGATGACGGAGGTGCCGGCACGCAGCGGTCGTCCCGGTGGACCGGTCATGTACGCGAGCCCGCCCATCATCTGCGTGACCTCATCGAGCGCCGTGCGATTCTCGTAGGGACCCGACAAGAAGCCCTTTTCAGAGCAATAGATCAAACGCGGATTGCGAGCCGCGAGTGCCTCGTAGCCGAGACCGAGCTTATCCATGGCACCGGTTCGAAAATTTTCGACGACAACATCCGCCGAATCGCACAGACGCCGCGCAATCTCCAACCCTTCCGCTGACTTGAGATCGAGACAAATGCTCTTCTTGTTGCGGTTGTACATCGGGAAGTAGCCCGCGCCCGAACCCAACAGATTGCGCGTCGAGTCACCGCCAATGGGCTCGACGCGCACCACCTCGGCACCGAGCTCAACGAGAATGGCACCGACCGCCGGACCCATCACCATGTGCGTGAACTCGACGACTTTGATGCCGTGCAAAGGCAAGCTGGCAGGATCAGGCAGACTCATTGACGTACTCCAACCGAAGGCGTCGCCGCTTGGAAACCCAAGGGCAGCCCGGCATCAGGGGTGAAACCATACAGCGCATCATTCGGCAGTGCTTCTTTGAGAATGCGCCGCACGTCGAGCAACTTCGGCAGATCGATACCCGTCGGCAAACCCATGGCCTCGAGCATGAAGACGAGATCTTCGGTGACGATATTGCCCGACGCACCGGGCGCAAACGGACAACCGCCGAGCCCACCTAAAGAACTATCGAACGTCGTGATCCCGACCTCGAGACCCGCCATGACATTGGCGAGTCCGAGACCACGGGTATTGTGCAGATGCAGCCCCGAGAGTGCATGCTCACCGACGACTGCCCGGACGCGTTTGACCAAATCTTTGACCTGCGTCGGGTTTGCATAGCCGGTCGTATCGGAAAATCCGACCTCGTCGCAACCGGCCTTCATCAAGGCCTCAGCCAGCGCAACCACGCGCTCCGGCGGCACGATGCCCTCGAGGGTGCAACCAAACGCCGTCGACAGTCCGCCTTCGAACTTCGGTCGCTGCTCGGCCGGCAAGCTGCGGATCAGCTCAGCGATCTGCCGCGACTCCTCGATCATCTGCGCGTGGGTACGTCGCACATTCTTCAAGCTATGGGTCTCGGAGGTCGACAGCGGAATGGTGATTTTGTGCGCACCCGCAGCGATGGCCGCCTCGGCACCCTTAAAGTTCGGCACCAGCACCGCGACGGTCAACCCCGGAATCGTGCGAGCGAAGGCCACCACCTCGGCCGTGTCGGCCAATTGCGGTAAGAGCTTGGCAGGCACGAAGCTGCCGACTTCGATCTCGGTGACACCGGCTGCCGCTTCCGCGGCAATCCAGGCCTTCTTCGCCTCGAGCGGCATGATGTTCGAAATACTTTGCAGGCCATCGCGCGGGCCTACCTCGCTAATCAAAATCATGCTCTCGATTTCTCCACCGTCGAATAAATCCAGGGTCGTTCCAGTCGATCACGCGCGACGAAGGCGTCGATGTCGGCGCGGTGCTTCAAAGTGAGATCGATGCCATCGAGACCCTCAAGCAGCATCTCGCGCGCCTCACTCTCCAGCTCAAATTTTTTGATGGTGGCGCCCGCACGTACTTCGCAAGCCTCGAGATCCACCTCGAGCTGATGCGTTGATGGATCCGCCGTCACGAACTCGGCGAGCTTCGCCACCTCGTCAGCCGCGAGGGTCACGGGCACGATGCCGTTGCGAACACAGTTGCCACGGAAGATCGGCGAGAACGAGGGTGCAATAACAACTCGAATGCCATACTCGTGAAGCGCCCAAACTGCGTGTTCACGACTCGAGCCACAACCGAAATTCTCACCACCGAGTAGGATCTTCGTGCCGGCGTAGGCCGCTTGATTGAGCACGAACGCCGGATTCGGATCACGGCCGCCAATCGCCGTATAGCGCCAACCGGCGAACAAGCCATCGGCGAGGCCTGTCTTCGACACCGACTTCATCTCGCGCGAGGGGATGATTGCATCGGTGTCGACATTCGCCCGCAGGATCGGCGCGGCGACCGCGCGCAAAGAACGGAACGGCTCCATTCAGATGACCTCACTCGTCAAGCGACGAAAATCGATCAAGTGCCCGGCAACGGCGCTCGCTGCAACGGTCTCGGGACTCGCAAGATGAGTCCGCGTCTCCGGGCCCTGCCGACTTTCGAAATTGCGATTGGTCGATGACACCACTCGTTCGTGTTGACCGAAACTTTCGCCGCCGGCGAAGAAGCACATCGAACAACCGGACTCGCGCCATTCGAAACCTGCGTCACGAAACACTTGGTCGAGCCCTTCGGCTTCGGCTGCTCTTTTCACCGACATCGAACCCGGTACGCAGATCGCGCGCACGCCGGCAGCAATACGCCGTCCACGCAAGATCGCTGCGGCACGCCGCAGGTCGCTCAGCCGACTATTGGTGCAAGAGCCGATGAAAGCGGCATCGATCTTCAGCGATTCCAGCGGCAGGCCAGGCTGCAGATCCATGTAGTGCAGCGCGCGCGAGTATGCCTCGGCAGTCGTGCCACTGTCGGCCTGATCCGGTACCGATGCGCGAATCGGCACCGCATGCTGCGGGCTCGTGCCCCAGGTGATCATCGGCGACAGATTCGACACGTCGATCACGATTTCTTTGTCGAACACGGCGCCATCATCGGTGCGCAATGCTCGCCATGACTCGACCGCCTGCTCCCATTCGGCATCAACGGGTGCGTGAGCTCGCCCACGCAGGTACTCGAACGTTTTCTCATCAGGCGCGATGAACCCCGTCACCGCTGAGAACTCGGTCGCCATGTTGCATAACGTCAGTCGCGCTTCGATCTCCAGCGCCTCGACGGCGGGGCCGGCGTACTCGACCGCATAGCCATTGCCACCCACCGAGCCATGCGCCGCGATCAGCGCAAGCGTCATGTCCTTAGCGGTGACGCCCGCGGGCAGCCGACCGTCGAAGCGCACCCGCATCGTCTTCGGTCGCTTCACCCGCAGCGTCCCGGTCGCCAACGCATGCTCGGCCTCGGTTGAACCAATCCCCCAAGCGAAGGCACCCATCGCACCCTGTGTGCAGGTATGGCTGTCTGGGCAGACAACCGTCGCGCCCGGCAGCACGATGCCAAGTTCCGGGGAGATCACATGCACGATCCCCTGCAGAGGGTCCCGCACATCGAAAAGGTGAATTCCCGCTGCCCGCGCTGCCTCACGGGTTTCGACGATGAAGGCAGTGCCACCTGGCATGCGCGTCTCGTCTCCTCGGCCCGTCGTGGTATCGACGATATGGTCCATCGTGCAAAACACCCGCGATGGATCGAGCACGGGGCGCCCGGTGTCCTTCAGGCTCTTGAGCGCCACCGAGCCGGTGCGTTCATGGAGAAAAATCCGATCGATCGCGAGCAGTGCGACGCCCTCGCCGAGCTCGCGTACGCGATGGGAGTTCCAGAGTTTGTCGAACAGAGTTCGAGGGGGGGCTGAGGCAGTCATGTCAACTGGGAATTATGCCCCGAGGAGCCGCCGTTGGGGTCTGGACAATACCCCTTTCCGGTCTCTCGTCACCCTCTGGCGGCCACTCCGAGACTGCACTACAGTTGGGTCATCCTAATCGCGTTCATTGAGGCGCTTGCAATATGCGACTGCTGCGTTCCGCTCCTGTGTTGGCCACCCTTCTTTGCCTCTTCGCGGTCACCGCCGCGCGGGCTGCACTGCCGCCGGTCGAATCGTTCGGCACCACCCCGATCATCGATAACGTGACGCTCTCGCTCGATGGGCGTTTCATCGCCTCGTCGTACGCAGGGGATAAGGTCGCGATCGTCATCCTGGATCGCAGCACCAAGAAGCTCACCCAACGGGTCGACTTCGACCAGAGCTTAAAGTTGCGTGGCATGAATTTCGTGAGCGATCACGTGCTCATCGCGCAGTTCTCGATTACGTACACGCAGCGCGGTAATACCGAAGAAAAGGCCGAGATCGGCGCGGTCTTCGCGATCGACGTACGCGATGGGTCATCGCGGCAGTTGCTCGAAGCGAAAACCAATAGTCGTATCTACCCCTCGAGCGGCGGTTTCCTCTCGCGAAAGGGAGCTGCGCCCGATGAAATCTTGATGAGCGCACTGCTACTCGAGAACGCCGCGGCCGGCTCCTCGCCGGATGAGGCCTCGAACAGCGTGCTCAGCGTGAACCCCCTGACAGGCAAGTGGCGTGTCATCGAGAAAGGCAGCCGCACCACGAGCGGTTGGTTGATCGACACAGAGGGTCGCATCGTCGGCCGAACCGAATTCAACCGAAAAGAGCAGCGCCGCACGATTCGTATCAAGGATGGCAACGACTACCGCATCATCTACGAACACACGGATCCGGACTTCAGCACCATCGGTCTCGCCGCCGACGGTCAGTCGGTACTCGCCCTCGGTGCGCGCGGCGGTGATCGAGTGCGCTTGTGGAGCATCCCGTTCACGGGTGGCGGTCCGCAGCCGCTCTACCAAGATCCCGAAAATGACGTCGAAGGCGTGGTGCGTGACATCTACGATCGACGCTTGCTCGGCGTGAGCGTGGGCGGCTTGGAGCAGCGTGTTCATTGGCTCGACTCTGCTGCCGAATCCCGCGTGAAGTCGCTCGAGGCGGCTCTGCCGGGTCGTCGCATCCAGATCGCCGGGTACACCCGTGATGGCAAAACGGTCTTGGCCTACGCGGGCAGCCGCAATCATCCGGGCGTGTATTACCTCATCGACTTCGCAACCAATCGCGCTGAGGTCGTAGGTCAGGAATACCCACAGCTGTCCAAGGTCGCCCTCGGCAAGGTGAGCAACATCACCTACCCGGCCCGCGATGGCTACAAGGTCCCCGCCTATCTGACCCTGCCCGCTGGCGCAACCGCGTCGACCAGAGATTTGCCTCTGGTCGTGTTACCGCACGGCGGTCCACGTGCGCGCGATTCGGGCGTCGGTTTTGATTGGTGGTCGCAGTTCGTCGCTTCGCGCGGCTATGCGGTGCTGCAACCGCAGTTCCGCGGCTCGACCGGCTTCGGTCAGAAGCATGAGCTCGCAGGCTATCGTCAATGGGGCCAGCTGATGCAGCACGACGTCACCGACGGCGTGAAATATCTGGTTGAGTCCGGCATGGTGAACCCAGATCGCGTCTGCATCGTCGGCGCGAGCTACGGCGGCTACGCGGCACTCGCTGGTGCGGCCTTCACGCCGGATCTCTATCGCTGTTCGGTCAGCGTCGCCGGTGTATCAGACCTCGTCGAGATGCTGCGCTGGGTCGAAGATCGCGGCGGCATCGAAGATCCGGCCGTGCGCTTCTGGCGCAAGCACATCGGCAAGACCAGCGACCCGGATGTTGCCGCGTTCTCACCGGCTCGTGCTGCAGACAAAGTCACGGCGACGGTTCTCATGATGCACGGCGTCGACGATACCGTCGTGCCCTACGTGCAGACCGAGTACATGGAAACCGCCATGCGTCGTGCCAAGACGCCGCATGAGATTTTCAAACTGAAGTCTGAAGATCACTGGCTCTCGCGCAGCCCGAGCCGCATCGAGATGCTCGCGCAACTCGATCGCTTCCTCGATCAGCACATCGGGACTCAATACAAGGTGACGGTGGAAGAACAGGTGGCACAGCGCTGATTGGGGTTGCGCTGCGGTTTTTTATCGGTTCGAAATGGTCGGGACGCCGAGATTTGAACTCGGGACCCCTTGCACCCCAT
>CAIVYV010000274.1 GCA_903910215.1 uncultured Pseudomonadota bacterium | reverse complement strand
CAACACTGCAGCGGCGGCAAGCACCGAAGGCAAGGTACTGCCGAGCACGACGCCAGCCGTCCACGGCCATCTTCCAGCCAAAGCCAGCCCCCAGTGCACTGCCGATACGTACCCGAGAATCGCCGCGCCCCAACCTAGCGCAAGACGCTCGCTCAGTTGCCACCAGAAAGGACTATGACCGAACACCGCACACAGCAAGGCCGCCACGAAAGGGAGCAGACCGAGATAGCCCGCCCATATAGCTCCAGGATGTAGCCCCATGGGCCTCAACACTGAGTCGGTGCGATCAGGTTCAACCATGGTTGTGGGTTATTTGACCAAGCGCTTCAAATCTTCTTCGAGGGCATCGGCCAGCAAGCCCTTGTAGTAGTCGCTACCAAACTGCTTGCGCGCTGCCGCAACGAACTCGAGCATCTCAACCGGGTCACGACGAACGTTAGGACATGCGTCGAAGCGACCCTCTAACACATATCTTGGAAAACCGAGTTGCCCGGCGATCCGGTTATGAAAGGCCGATCGATGCAGTAGCTCACCGGCACGACAAACGTCCTTGGGCTGAAAGTTGTAACCGTAGAGCGTGATGTAACCGATCACGAACAGAGCCTGCGGATAATCACCATCGACTGCCGCTTTTCGATAGGGCAAGGCCTCAGCACCACGACCAACGTAGCCCAGCACACGACCGTACATATAGTTCAGTCGGGGATTTTTTGGATCGCGTGTTACAGCCTCGAGACAGGCTGGAACGGCTTTGGCCAAATCGACCTTACCTTCGGAAATTCCGGGAGCGAGCTTGAACGGGTCGTCGGGGTGAGAGGCCAAACGGTCGCATTCAGTTACTTCCTGCGAATAGCGCGATGGATCAAACGTGACTAACTCGGCAGCCGCAGCCGAAGTCGCCGCACCGATCGCCAGAAACGCCGCCAAAACAACAATCTGTTTCATCGCTATCCACTCCTAAATGACCACCAGCGGAAAATCACCTCGGCCACTCTGGCCGGGTCTTCATGATGCATCATGTGCCCGAGCCCCTCCATGTCCTCGACCGACAGGCGCTTGAAACATCGATGCATGCGCTCGACGTCACCCTCGTGATCCAGGCGACGCCGATACTCCGATTCTGTGGCGAGCAACAACAGCGTATCCGCCTCGACTCGATGCCAACAAGCCTCCGCTTCTTCGCGCCGATGGAGCACGGGGTTGACGTAGCGATGGAAAGGGTCGAAATGCATGCGCGGCAGCCCATCTTCCTTGCGCTGCATCCATGCTTGCGCAATGAAAGCCGCATTCTCCTCAGGCAATCTCGCGTTTCTCTGACGAAGGTGTGTCGCAAGTAAATCAGCCGAGTCGTATCGGGAAGGTTGTGGGCCTGCGCGCAGCTGCTCCAGCCATTTGGCATAGCGCTCGGGCGCATGCTCGGGCGGTGTCCGCGGCAATCCGAAACCTTCGAGTGAAATCAGACGAGCTACACGTTCGGGCCGAATCCCCGCATAAAGGTTAGCAACGTTCCCCCCCATGCTATGACCGATCAAATTGACAGCCGAATTTGGCGCCATCAACTCCAGCAGCGTATCGAGATCGGCAAGATAGTCAGGAAACCAATATGGCGAGTTCTGCCAATCGCTACCGCCGAAACCGCGCCAGTCGAGCCCGACGAAACACCAAGTTCGTGGCAGCGCATCGATCAACATCTGAAAAGTGTCTACGCAATCCTGAAATCCGTGCAGCAAAAAAAAGGTGGGCTGACCCTCTGGGCCCCAATGCAAGGTTCTGTGACGGTAGCCGCGCAAAGATACGAATCGTTCCGCCGGCAATACCTGGGGGACATAGGGCGTCATGATTCCGAACCACCGAGAAACAAGCGATACGCCGGGTTGCTGGTTTCGTCGATCCAGGGGTATTGCAACGCCGTGAGATGTTCGAAGAACTCCGTGCGACTGCTACCCGCAACTTGGATTCCTGCCAGCACCCGGCCTGCGTCAGAGCCATGATTGCGGTAATGGAACAGCGAGATATTCCACCGTGATCCGATCGCCTCGAGAAATCGCGACAGAGCTCCCGGTCGCTCAGGAAACTCGAACCGCAGTAGCAACTCGTCAGCGAGGCCCGTCGGTCGTCCACCCACCATATAACGAATGTGCAGCTTAGCGAGCTCGTTATCGGTCATGTCCGTGACACGATAACCAGAGGTCTGCAGATGCTCGATCATCTGCAAGCGCTCGCCATCACCCGTGGCGGTAGCAAACCCGAGAAAGATTCGAGCACGATCCTGCTGGTCAAATCGGTAATTGAACTCGGTCACGCTGCGAGAACCGAGCGTTCGGCACAACCTCAAAAAGCTACCAGGCTGCTCGGGGATTTCGACTGCAAGCAAAGCCTCGCGATGAGCGCCGACTTCGGCGCGTTCGGCAACGTGCCGCAAGCGATCAAAATTCATGTTGGCACCGCAATTGATCGCAATCAGTCGCTTGCCCGTGCACTTCTCGCGAGCAACATATTTTTTGATAGCAGCAACAGCCAAGGCACCGGCTGGCTCAACAATCGAGCGAGTATCTTCAAAAATATCTTGTATGCCTGCACAGATCTCATCGGTCGTGACGAGAATCATTTCATCGACCAAGTCACGCGCTAGTCTGAACGTTTCTTCACCGACGCGGCGCACGGCGACGCCGTCCGCAAAAATACCGACCCGCGCCAGTTTGACGCGCGACCCAGATACCAGTGAGTCGTGCATGGCGGTCGAATCAGCTGCATTCACACCGATGATGCGAATACGCGGATAAAGATGCTTGAGGTAAACCGCTATGCCCGCGAGCAAGCCACCACCACCGACTGGAATGAAGACTGCGTCTATCTCGCCGCCGGTCTGGCGCGCGATTTCCACGCCAATTGTCCCTTGCCCAGCAATCACATCCGGATCATCGAAAGGATGCACAAAAACAAGGTTTCGATCGCGAGCCAAGCCCAGCGCATGCTCGTAAGCAGAATCGTAATCGTCACCGTGAAGAACGACTTCGCCACCCAGATCGCGAACGGCAGAGACCTTGATCTGAGGCGTGGTGACCGGCATCACGATGACCGACGGAATGCCGCGACGACTGGCCGCAAGCGCGACGCCTTGCGCATGGTTACCGGCCGAAGCGCAAATTACCCCCCGGGATGCAACTTGCGAGGAAAGTGTGGCGATCTTGTTGTAAGCGCCACGCAACTTGAAGGAGAAAACGGGTTGCAGATCTTCCCGCTTCAGCTCGATTCGATTATCGAGTCGCCGTGATAATCGTGATGCAGTTTCGAGCGGCGACTCGATTGCAACGTCATAGACCTTCGCTCGCAGGATACGTTCGATGTAATCGCGATGATCAGACATGCCGGACGACATCGGTCAGTTAACCGTTGCCCGGGGTGGCCTTGACCGTATCCCGCAGTAGTAGTCCATATAGCCGTTGCACGAACGCATCGCGCTCGCTGCGTACGCGCTCTTGTTCCTCGGGAGTCGATTCATACCGTTCGATAGCTTCGCGAGTGACGACACCCTGCTCGGCAAGCAATTGCTCGATGATGCGCATGCGTTCACGCTGCACCCACAACTCAGCACCGAGCTCCATCGTCACAGCGATCAGATTGTCGATCACGGAGTGGTCGAAAAAGGCCGGATTTGGCGCGCGGACGGGCTTGGAATCGCTCATGCTTCAAGCATACTAGATGGCGATTCTGTGATCACTTCGATGCGAAACGTCTGGATTCTGACCTTGGCCCAGGGTTTCGCTGCCTGCGGCACAATCATTCTCGTCACCTTCGGCGGCATCGTCGGCACGCGCTTAGCGCCGGAACCCTACCTAGCCACCCTGCCTCTGTCCTTATCCGTACTCGGCATCGCATCGAGCTCTTTGCCGGCCGCCCTGCTCATGCAACGTATCGGCCGCAAACCCGCCTTCATCGGCAGCGCCCTCGTGGCGGCCACGGCCGCGCTGGTCATAGCCTGGAGCATTGCCACAGCAAACTTCGTCACCTTGTGTGCCGCCGCGTTTTTCATCGGCAGCAACATGGCGTTCGTACAGCAGTATCGCTTCGCCGCGATGGAGTTCGTCCCTGCCGAACTCGCAGGGCGTGCGGTCTCCACCGTCATGATCGGTACGCTCGGCGCGGCAATCGCAGGACCTGCTCTCGGGCAACTTGCCGCTGATCTCGGCGGTTGGCCGGAGTTCACTGGCTCGTTCGTGGTTCTTTCCGGTCTTTGCCTGTGCGCCACGCTCGTACTGCTGAAGTTGCCACTTGGAAGCGTTACCACCCGTTTGGAATCGAACCGAGGCAGTTCCATCGCACAGTTACTGTTGAAAAAAGACTATCGACTCGCCCTGCTTGCGGGCCTCGCCTCGTATGCGGTCATGAGCTTCATCATGACGGCGACGCCGCTCAGCATGCATGTGCACGACGGCTTCTCGACGGCACAAACTACTTTCGTCATTACAGCCCATTTGCTTGGCATGTATCTGCCATCGCTGGTGAGTCCTTGGTTGATCGGGATTCTCGGTGTTCGTCGAATGATGGTGATCGGCATTCTCATCAACATCATCTGTATCGGCATCGCAGCGTACGTCGGGCAAGATTTCATCCACTATTTCACTGCGT
>CAIVYV010000273.1 GCA_903910215.1 uncultured Pseudomonadota bacterium | reverse complement strand
TCGGTCGATCCGCCTGCAAAGTCCGAGTCGACCCACTGACCGAACATCGCGTCCTTTTCGATCAGCTGGTACAGCAACCCGAACTCCCAACTCGCCGGGATGGACGAACTCACTCGCCCGTAGGTGAAACCCACCGAATACGCGGTATCAAGCGGATTGCCCCCCTCTGCCGCCGTGTTCAGCGCGTAGTTGGCAAACAGATTCAGCGGTCGATCCGCCAAACGCGTCTGCCACTCACCCTGCCACTCGAGCACGTCGTAGTCGTTCGCAAGGCACGCACCGCCGGAGCTGCTGCGGCAACCCGTGGTCTTCGTCGTGTTACCGAAGAAACCACCGACACTGCCCGCTTGCACGATCGCGTGGCCTTCGACGGCGCGATGATCAAGGTAGCTCAACGCCATGAGGTAACGATCACCCGAGGCGGTCGTATCGCGGAACCCGAGTTGGGCACCCGCCATCTCCGAGTCGACGATCGCACTGCGTTCAGCTAAGCGCGTGACGAAACTGCCCGCAAACCAACCACTCGGACCCTGCTGCCAATTGGCCGCAAAGCCCTCGGGGTTGATGTCGCCGTCGTAGAAGTAACTGCCGACGCGCGTCCAAGGCATCTTCATCTTGCCCGCCGTCAGACGCCATTGTTCGTTCGGCATCCACTCGCCATAGGCCAAGTCGATGTACACCGACTTACGCGAGTTGGCATCGCTCAGAGTGACGTTCGTCGAGCGCGCATCCGCATTCTCAGCGGTGCTCAGCTGCCACTCGACTCGAACCGTGTCATTGACACGGGCGAGTGCACCGAAGCGCCCGCGGATACGATCGCGATTGCGCGCAACCGCCCCCTCCGCATCGATATTCTCATTGCGGTAACGCAGGTCACCCCGCCACTGCCAGCGCGCGAGCCAACCGGAGCTTGCGCTCTCGCCAAGAGCGCGAGCAAGGTTATCCGCGCCTTGATCAATCGACTCCTGCTGATCAGCATTCGTCGTCGTGACCTCCTGAAGCTCGCTCGCTTGGCTCTGCTGCGCCGCCTCGAGAGCAGCGAGCCGCTCCTGCAGAGCGGCCAGCTGCGCGCGCAGCGCCGCGAGCTCGTCGGTCGAGACCTGCGCCCGCGCGCTGCCAGCGACCAACCCCAAAGAGACGGCGAGCATCGCCGCGATGTTGCGCTGACGGTTCATTACGGCGCGAAGTTCTTCAGTACCTTCACGTCCGCACGCGTCTTGGCGAGATCAGCGGCGGGCTGCGCGACGAGTCCGCGATCGGCGAGATAGCCCTCTTCGCCCAACGCCTTGTCGCTCACGTATTCATTGACGAATTCACGCAGACCCGGGATCACGCCGATGTGCGCTTTCTTGACGTAGATGAACAGCGGACGCGAGGCCGGGAACTTACCCGAGGCGATCGTCTCGAAAGTGGGCTCGACACCGCTAATCTTCACACCACGCAGCTTGTCGAGATTTTCCTCGAGAAAGCTGAAGCCGAAAATACCAATGGCATTCGGGTTCGCTTCGAGCTTCTGCACGATCAGGTTGTCGTTCTCGCCTGCCTCGACGAAGGCACCGTCTTCACGCAGCGTGTGGCAGATGCGCTTGAAACGCTTCTCGTCCATCTTGCGCAGGTTGTCGATCCACGGATACGTGCGGCAGCCCGTCTCCATGTACAACTCGTGGAACGAGTCGCGCGTGCCCGAAGTCGGCGGCGGGCCGAGC